>DATMJU010000536.1:0-5183 GCA_035553795.1 Vicinamibacterales bacterium | reverse complement strand
TCGATGTCCGGCCGCTCCTCCCGGTCCACCTTGATGTTGACGAAGGCGCGGTTGAGGAGGGCCGCCACGTCGGCGTCCTCGAAGGACTCGTGCGCCATGACGTGGCACCAGTGGCAGGTCGCGTAGCCAATCGACAGGAAGATCGGCTTGCCGGACGCGCGCGCGGCCTCGAACGCTTCGGGGCCCCACGGATACCAATCGACAGGGTTGTTGGCGTGCTGCAGAAGATAGGGACTCTGCTCGCTCGCGAGCCGGTTGGGCATCTACTGATGATACTTGAAGGCCATCAGGCCATCGGGCTATCAGGATGTCGGGCTGTCGGGGTTCGCCTGAAGTTCCTTGCTCAGCGTGGTGTGGCGCACCGACGCGTCCTGCAGGCGCGCGTAACTGGCCGTCATCTCGACGCCGTAGATCAGGATCACGGCGCTGACGTAGATCCACAACATGAAGACCACCACCGCGGCAATGGAGCCGTGGATGACGTTCCACGTGGCCAGGTCGGCGGCGTACCAGGAGACCAACTGGAAGGCGATGCGCCAGAGGACGCCGACGAGGATCGCGCCCGGCCAGACGAAACGGAAGCGGACCTTGGTGTTGGGGATGAAATAGAACACCAGCGCGACGCAGCCGATCAGCAGCAGCGTTGCCAGGTAGCTCGCGACCGCGCCTGAGAGGTTCTCGAGCCACGCCGCGCGCACCATCGCCTCGCCCACCCGCGTCTCCGCGATGCGCACGAGGCTGGCGATCAGGATCCCCAGCACGAGCACCACGCCGGCCGACAGCATCATCAGGAAGCCAACCAGGCGATGCATCAGGAAGCTGCGCCGCTTCTCCACCGCCCACGCGTGGTTGACCGCCGAGGTGATGGCGTTGAACACGCCGAGCGATGCCCACACCAGCGCGACAATTCCCCAGAAGCCAAAGGTGACGGGCGTCGTCTGAAACGCGTCGAGCTGGCCGCTGATGAAGGTGAACTGGCGCGGGAAATACCGGAAGACGAACCGCACGACCGCGTCGCGATCGGCCGTGTCCGCCGTCATCTCGCTCAGGAACGTGAGCGCCAGCAGCATGATCGGAAACAGCGACAGCAACGCGTAGTAGGCGATCGACGCGGCGTGCGTCAGGCCGTCGCTGTTATAGAGCTCGGAGACACCTCGCCATGACGCGAGGCCAATCAGGCGAAGCGGCCCCGCGGGTTCAGGCCCGGCAACGTCCTTCTGGGCCTGCCGCGCGCGCTTACGCCTGAGGGTCAAGCCTCTTCCGCGCGGACTTGTGCCCGGGGATCCTTGATGTGGTGCTTCTTGATCTTGCTGTAGAGCGTCGGCCGGTAGAGTCCAAGGATCTGCGCCGCCTCCTGCTTGTTCCAGTTGGTGCGCTGCAGCGTCTGCACCACCGCAATCCGCTCGATCTCCGCGAGCGTGTGATGCGGCGGCACCGTGAAGGCGTCCTCGGCGGCGGCATCCCCGCGGATCGAATCAGGCAGATCCTGCGGCTGCACGTCGGGCGATTTCGCGACCAGCACGGCGCGCTCGATGGCGTTCTCGAGCTCTCGGACGTTGCCGGGCCAACGGGACCGTATCAGCAGATGATACGCCGCCGGCGAGATTCCCTTCACGGCTTTCTGGTAGCGGCCGTTGAACTTCTCGAGGAAATGCGCGCAGAGCAGCGGCAGGTCCTCCGTGCGCTCACGCAGCGGCGGCACGCGCAACGCCACGGTGTTGATACGGAAGTACAGATCCTCGCGCAGCCGGCCGTCCTTGATCGCCGCGTCGGGATCGACGTTGGTCGCGCAAATCAACCGGAAGTCGACCTTGACCAGGCGATCGCTGCCGATTGGCCGGTACTCGCGCTCCTGCAACACGCGCAGCAGCTTGGTCTGCAGCAACAGCGGCATCTCGCCGATCTCGTCGAGCAGGAGCGAACCGCCGGCCGCCAGTTCGAGCAGGCCGACCTTGTCGGTCGTGGCGCCCGTGAACGCGCCCTTCTTGTAGCCGAACAGTTCCGACTCGATCAACTCCTTCGGCAACGCCGCGCAGTTGATCTTGATGAACGGGCCGGCGTTGCGGCCGCTGCGCACGTGGATCGCGTTGGCGATAAGTTCCTTGCCGACGCCGTTCTCACCCTGGATCAGGATGTTCGCGTCGCTTTCGGCGACGGCATCCACCAGCTCGAACAGCTCGCGCATGTTCTTGCTCTTGCCGATGATGTTGGAGAACGCGTACTGGTCGCGGACCTGCTCTTTCAGGCGCTCGTGCTGCTCGCGTTCGACCTGCAGATCGGTGGCGCGATCCAGGATCGACACCAGCCCTTCAGGATCGAGGTTCGACTTCTCCAGGAAGAAGAACGCGCCGGCCTGGCCGGCTTCGAGCGCGCGCGTGATCGTGCCGACACCGCTGATGACGATCATTTCTGGAGACGGGTCGATCGCCTTCAGTTGCCGCAACAACGCGATGCCGTCGATGTCTGGCAGGACCAGGTCGAGCAGCACGACATCGGGCTTCCACGAGCGGAAGATCTCGACCGCGCGCGAACCCACCGCGGCAGCCCGGACTTCGTATCCGGAGCCGTTTGCGGATTGCTCGATCACCATCTTCAACCAGTCGGTCACCGCCGGCTCGTCGTCAACGACCAGCACGCGGCGCCGGATTGCAGACTTCATTGAAGACATATCTGCAGGCCAACTATACGGAAGTGAGAAGTGAGAAGTGAGAAGTGAGAAGTAAGGAGTGAGAAGTAAGGAGTGAGAAGTAAAACTTCTCACCTCTCACCTCTCACCTCTCACCTCTCACTTCATACCGGCCGACGGCCCTGGATCACCCGGATCAGGACGACCGCGATGGCCAGCACGAGCAGCAGGTGGATAAAGCCGCCGAGCGTGTAGGAGCTCACCATACCGAGCAACCAGAGCACGATCAGCAGAACGAGAATCGTTGTCAGCATGTGCGTCTCCTAGACTCGCGGCACGCCGCCGGGCGTGCCATCGTTGATCGTCGAAGCGGCCGACGTGGCGCGGTTCGAGTACTGGTCAACTTTCTGTTCGAGGGTCGCGGCCGCGCGGTCGGCGAGGTCGCGATAGCGGCGCGCCGCGGCGTCGCGCACCGAGTTGTAGCCGGTGCTGAGGTCTTCACGGACCTGGGCGCCTGCCTTCGGCGCCATCAGCAGCGCAATGCCTGCACCCACGAGCGCGCCGGCGAGCGCACCCAGCAGGAACGTGCTGCTACCCGCTGATTCCTGTTCATTCCACCTGGTCATTTCCGTCTCCTTTGAGTTGTTCACGAGCGTTGCTACGTTTCCTGCAGTTCGACGGCGCCCTCGGCCGCGAGCCGTTGCTGCTCGCGGCGGCGGCGCCACACTTGAATGCCCTTCAGCACTCCGACCGCGATGGCGGCGCGTTGGCCCGTCACGACCGACGCCACTGAACCGACCGAGTTCTTCACTGTGCCGACCGCGTCGCGCATGTCGGTGATCGTCTCTTCCACGGCGGCCGTGCCGTGGCGCAGCGCGCGCGCCGTCTCATCAACCGTGTCCGACATACGGCCGAGGTGCTGGCGCAACTCGTGCACTTGCGCTTCGGCGGAGGCCCGGACCTCTTTCAGCGCCTGGCTGGCTCGACGCCACGCCACGAAGGCGGCAATCGAGCCGGCGATGCATAGCAGGGTCTGGACGGCCATGCTGGCCGCCATCACAACCATCGCGCGTTCAAGCACGGCAATATCTGTCGTCATTTGCTCCACCTGTGGGTAGCCCGCTACCCATTCCTGTGACGATGCTCCCCACCCCAATTGATGGGCTGGCGCACCGGCGTTAGTTCAGCGGCCTGGAGCAGTCGCTCGATTTCTTCAACCAGCTTGTCGGGGTCGCAAGGCTTGATGACGATCTGGTCAAAGCCTGCTTCACGAGCATTCTCGAGCTGGCGCGTGTGCGAATACCCCGTCGCGGCGATGAGCGGGATGGCCTGTGTCTCGGGAAGGCTCCGCAGCCGTTTTGCTACGTCAAAGCCAGAGACAAAGGGCAATTCGAGGTCGAGGACGATCAGATCGGGCAACAGCCGCTGGGCCTGCGCGATAGCCTCGGCACCGTCACCGGCGGTCGAGACCTGGTAGCCACGCGCGCGCAGGAAGATCGCCCAGATATCGAGTGCATCCGGGTAATCGTCCACGATCAGAATGTGCTTTCCTGCGCCGGTATCCATGTGTCCCGGCCATAGCTACTTCAAGCACCATGCCAAGCTGATGAGGAAGAAGACGGTGCCCTTCCACGGGCTCAGGGCATCCCGGGAAGTCGAGGGGTGCTAGTCTGTGGCACATGGTTCCAGACTTGGCTCAAGTATTGAATACGCTCGCCCACGAAATCCGCACACCGCTCGCGGTGTCGCAGGGGTACTTGAAACTTTTTCTCGATGGGCGATTGAAGGATGTTGACGAAACCCGCAAAGCGATGGAACAAACGCGTCAAGCACTCGGCTCGCTGGCCACGTACTGCATGGACATGGGAAAGATAAGCGCGCTGGCCGAAGGCGGTGCGCGCGGCATCCCGGCGCGCATCACGGCCAGCGACCTTGTCATGAGCGTTCGCGAGCACGAGGAGGTTCGGGCGGCGGCGTTCAGCGGCGAGCCAGGCACCGGCCAGATCGAGTCGGCCAACGCGCGCGATCTCGCGCACGCGGTCGCGATCGTGGCGAGAGCAGCGTTCGACGAGGCACGCGATGAAGCGCACGCGATCGAAACGCGTGACGACAGTAACGGTTTGCTCGTGTTGGCGGGGACGGCCAGTGCCCTTCCCGCCTTGCAGTCCGGACCCGGCGCGCCCAACGCGCGGCCGGTAGATTTCGTGAAAGGCGGAAAAGGCTTGAAGTTGATTTGGGCGGCGTTCGTTCTCGACCGGCATGGCGTCGAGACTTGGACAGATGCGGGGGCACGCGCGTCGGTTGGTATTCGTATTCCCATGGTGCAGGCATGAGCACAAGCGCCACACTCGCGATCGTTGACGATGACAAGCCGTTTGCGGATTACCTGCAGACGCTCCTGAAATCGCGCGGCTATGACACGACCACCTACGACAGCGGCGACGCGTTGCTGAGCGGCCTCCGCGAGGGCGCGCTGCCCGACGTCGTGCTGCTCGACGTCTCGATGCCCGGCCTCGATGGCCTGGATACGCTGCGCCAGATTCGACTGGTCCACCCT
>DATMJU010000535.1:0-4805 GCA_035553795.1 Vicinamibacterales bacterium | reverse complement strand
CACTTCCAGCGTCGCCGCGAGCACAGGCTGCGTGCTGCGCACGTGCTCGAACATCAAGAGCCTTCCCGAGCGCGCGAGCACGCGCCGTATCTCGGTGAACGCGCGCAGCGGATCCGGCACGGAACACATCGTGCACGAGGTGATGACCGTCGCGAACTCGCCGTCAGCAAACGGCAGATGAAGCGCGTCGGCCGCGACAAGCCGGACACGCGCCGGCGAGGCCGCGGCGCGCGCCCGGGCGCGCGCCAGCATCGCATTGCTGATGTCGATTGCAGTGACATTACTACCGGCCGCGAGGTGTCCGAAGTCGAGACCAGTACCCGCGCCGACCAGCAGCGTCTTGCCGAGCGCGCGACCGAATAGGCGCTTCTTGGCCGACGCGCGTCGCAGGTCCGAGCCCTCGAGCCAGTCGTAGAGCGCGGCGCGCCGGGCCCACGCGCCGCGTGCAGTCAGGCGTGCCATCTGTCTTGGTCAAACCTTCGCCGGCATTCCCGGTCAAACGCCATCAACATCGAGAAGAGCACGACACCGGTCGCTGCGCCGATGCCCAGCGTGAACATCCCGCTGATCCGACCGGCAACGAGCATGACCAGGCACACCGCCAGACCGCCGATCATCCCGCCGATCATCGTGGGCACCGCGGTCTCGATCGATCCGAGCACTGGCCGCACGGCGAGCGCCGTGAGCAGGCCGGCGCCCATGCCCACGGCCATCCCGACGATCGTGCTCGCGAGAACGCCCGGCACGAATTCGTGAGCGATGTGCATGGCCAAGGCTGCTTCGATTCCAACCGCCACGAGCAGCGCGAAGTCGCCGACGAGGAATGCCACCTGGATCCAGCGCCTCACTCCAATCTTCTGCCACATACGGCGCGGCTGAACCGCAAGCACGATGCCAAGAGACTCGCGAGCGGGCCGGTGCGGGCAGGAGCCTGGCGAGCTGGTGACAGTGTGATTCCTTGAGCCACACCGTCTCGAGTGGTTGTCCGAAACGCGACACCGCGGCCTCGGCGTGTGTGCGTTTTCAGGCAATCGGTCACGACTTGTTCTCACAGCATCGACCGCGTGCTGTCCGGTGGCCGGCATCGCCATTGCACTAGGAGCGCAATCCATTAGCCCCGCGTCGTTCGCGGCGACCTGAAGGGAGTGGCAGGGATTATGACAAATCTGGCGGCGACGAGGCGTTATGCCGAATTACGGGCCATGCTCGAGGAGCGCCGGCGCGAGTTGATCAACAACATGCACAACAGGATTCGCCACGTGCGAGCCGACGGCACGAAGGATCGTGACGTACTCGACGAGGGTGAGAGCTGCAATGTCGATATCCAGGAAGATATCGAGCTCGCGCTGATCCAGATGACCGCGGAAACGCTGGTCAAAGTTGACGCAGCGCTCCGCAGGCTGGACGAGGGCGGCTACGGCCATTGCTTCGAGTGTGGCGAGGAGATCGCCGAGGCGCGGCTACGCGCGCTTCCGTTCGCGGACCACTGTAAGGACTGCGAGGAGGCACGCGAGACAGTCGACCGGCAGCAGCGACTTATGGCGCCGTGCCGCTGCCGGTCGGCGCGCTTCGTGGACGTATCCAACTGACGCACCTGACGGCGCGGCACGTGTGCGTGAATGATCTTCCGCGTCGCAGCTGGTATGCACTTTGCTCGGTACCGGTGTACGCAGAGGAGTTGAACTATGGCGCTACGTTGGTCTGATCTGGATGACGTCGTGTCGCGCGTGCGCAGCGAATATATCGAGATGCCTGGATTGTGCTTGACGCCGGCGCAGGCGGGGCGTCTGTGGGGGATCGATACCATGGCGACGCGCTCGGTGATCCAGACCCTCGTCGACGCGAAGTTCCTGCGGCAGACCCCGAACGGCGCATTCGCGCGCGCCGACAGTGGCAGAACGCAGTATTAGACGGCATCGCGTTTGCCACTCAAACCGCCAGGGTCCCAATGTTCCGCATCACTGGCCGACACGGTCTGCGGTGGAAGTTCAATCTGGCATTGTTGCCGGCCGTTGCCGTGGTCCTCGGGGTGTTGGGGTTGATGGACTCGGTGCACGAGCGGGAGGCCGTATTCGCCGCGCACGTGATGCATGCGGCCGGCACGGCCGCTGCCATCGTGGCGCCTCTCAATCCCACACCCGAGGCAGTGGCGCGCCGCAGCCTCTTCGTTCATGGCATCTACGCTCTCGTCCTCTTGTGCCTGATCGCGCTGGCGCTGAACGTCGCTTTGTCGAGGTTCGTGCTGAAACCGCTTGGCCTCATACGGCACGACATTGGCCAGATGGAGCGTGGACACTGGCGCCTGCCAGTCCATCCCACCGAAGCGGATGAAGTCGGGAGTGTCGTTGAGAGCATGCAGCCGTTGGGGCTTACAATCGACGCACTCGTCGCTCACATGATTCGTGCCGAGCGCATGGCGACGCTGGCGGCGTTGGCCGCGAGAACGACGGCGCAGATCGACCCTTGCACACAACAGATCAGCGCGGCGGTGAGCCGCCTCTATGAGCTACCCGATGGCGTCTGCCGGGACGCGGCTGCGCGAATCGCGTCCGCGAACGCCGAAATTTGCGCGGCGGTGCACGGACTCGATCGCCTGTTTGAGTCCGCATTTTCGTCTGCGTCCAGCAAGTCTGCGCGACCCCATTTGCCGGTGGCGGAACCGGGAACTCGCCGAACTGTCTGAGTTCATACAGCTTGGTGCTTGAAAACCATCAAGCATTAGCCGGACGACGACCCGCAAACCCCATTCGGTCGCGATTCCCCTCATGTTTGCCCTGGAGGGGCAGTTTCACAGAGCAATGCCAGACATGGCGTGATTGTTGATGAACCCGTTTGTCAACGAGGTAAATGCCATGAGGGTGTTGATTGAACGAACGACCTGGCTGAACGACTGCGTTACACGCGGGTCGATCCGTTATGTGACATGGGCGATACTCACGACGGCCTTCGCACTGCCAATGGCAACCGTCGCCGAAGCGACGCCCGCCTACGGACGGCGCTACGACACAGCGTGCCAAACCTGTCACGCGCCGTTGCCGCCGCGGCTGAACAACGTGGGCGTCCTGTTCCGAAAGCTCGGGTTTCGTCTGCCTGATGCGGATGATCAAGGGCGCTTTATCATCAAGCCTGTCGCGGCGCACGACATTGGCGATGCCGCGTCGGTCGTCGCCGATGTCGCCGGACGCCGCGACAGCGAAGTTGAAGAGGGCGAAGCGCGGACAACGTTCGAACTGAGTGAAGTCGAGATTGTTGCCGGAACGGCGATCGGCGAACGCGTGTCAGCGCAAGCGATGTTCGTGCCGTGGGACGAAGGAGAGATCGAACTCGAGAACGCAGAAATCCAGGTGAACCTCGGAACCCCGCGCCATCAGTGGATGGCGAGGGGCGGTCTGATGCAGACGTATCTCTGGCAGAAATCCACGCACGGCCGACTCACGTTATCGACGCCGCTACTCTACGGCTCGCGCGCGGTCGAGGGCATCGGGCCATTCGGAGGGTTCGGCTTGGGCGTCAGTCAAATCGGCGCCGAGGTCGGCTATCTATTCAGCAGTCTCAATGAGGGCCGACTGCGCTCCACGATGCTGACGGCAACGGTCCTCAACGGCGTGAATAGTGAAGGCGAAGCGGCGCTGCGCAACACGGCGAAGGGCGCCGACGTCTACTTGCAGGGGCTCCAGCTGTTCGGCGATCGGAACACGGTCGGCGGCTTCTATTATCGCGGACGGAGCTTTCTCGACGAGGATCAGGACGCCGGTCTGATCACGCCCGGCAAACAGCGGTTCGCGCGGTATGGCGTGATGGGCAACTATCTGCTGCTCAAGCGGCTCGACGTGGTCGCCGGCGCTGCGCTCGGCTGGGATCGTTCACCCGTTCGACCGGCCGAAGTGCGGTTTGGAGGGTTCTTCACGGAAGTCGACGCGCAGCTTATGCCTGCCTGGATTGGCGTCTACCGCTTCGACCGCGTGGACCCGAATCGCGATGAGGCGGGCGACGCCACATTTGCGCACACGGTTTCCACCACGGTTCGCGTTGACGATCATCTATACCTAACCGGCGAGTTTCAACGGCGCCGGCTCGTGGATGCGGATCGGCCTTGGGCGATCATCGCCAACGCACGCTTCGTGTTCTGACGTCACGACACTCAAAAGGAGAGAGCATGTCCGCCAGAGTATTTCGACGAATCGGCATCGGCGCCGCCGCGCTCGCGGTCACGGCGGCGGTTGCCATCGCGCAGAGCCCGGCCGACGAGGCGCGCCTCAAGAAGCTCGACGCGGGTCCGAAAACGATTGATGTGTCGCAGTATCCGGCCGAGCAGCAGCGGGCGTACAAGCTGTATCAGACCAAGTGCTCTACCTGTCACGTGATCGCGCGCGCCATCAACAGTGAGATGGTCGTCCCCGCGGACTGGGAAAGGTACATCAAACGCATGATGTACAAGCCCAACTCAGGGATATCGAGCGACGAGGGACGCACCTTGTATCGCTTCGTCGCCTACGACGCGTCGGCCCGAAAGACCGATCTGCTGCGCAAGGCGCTGGCGGCGTTGTCCGCGGCGGATCGCGCGGCCGCCATCGAGCGCATCAAGGCCGTCAATCCCGCGTTCGTGGCGCCTTAGGAGGCACAATGGACAGCGCGGTAGACGCGGTTCCGCACGCGATGAATAACGGCCGGCGTGCGTTTCTTGCCGACCTGGTCGTGACCACCGCCGGCGTCGTCGGCCTGGGCAGTCTGGCGGCCCGGTTCGTACAGTATCTGTATCCGGTGATTCCTCCGGAGCAGGTGATCGAAGTCGCGGCGGGCCGCCG
>DATMJU010000534.1:0-5193 GCA_035553795.1 Vicinamibacterales bacterium | reverse complement strand
CGGTGCTGGCATCGCCGGATGGCCAACGAGGCCTGATCGACGCCTACACTTACGTCAACCTGACCGGCTCGATGCGGGTCACCAGAGCGGGGCGCGTGTTTCTGTCCTTGAAAAACGTCGGCGATCGCACCTTCATCATCGATCGCGTGCGCGGCATTCTCCCCAGCCACCCTCGACTACTTCATGTCGGCGCTACATGGCGGTTCTGAAGGGCGCCTTGGCGCTCAACGCCCGCGGCGTCAAGGCCCGTCGACTCGCCCGTCAGGTCAGTGTGTGACTATCATCCCTTTGAACATGTTCATGCCGCAGCTGAATGCGACCTCACCGCGTTCGGTGTTGATTGCGATTGTCACCGGCTGACCGAGCGGCAAGGCGCGCGTAATCTTCTGTGACGGCACGGCAACCTCCTTAGCGCATGTCGCATCGGTTGTCCGTACGAACGTAACCCGCACGCCTGCAGCTTTCGGTGCCATCAGGCGGTCCGGCTCAAATCCTTTTTCTGTCACCTTTACCGTGATGACTTCGGGCGATTCTGACTGGTTGTTGTTCGCGACCGTCGGCGCCGGCGGACGCGCTGGATTGAGCCGTTCGCGTTCAGCCCGTACGAAAAAACTCCCTTGCGCGACCACGTCGTCTCCGGGGCGCACACCGGCCAGCACCTCGATGTGGTCGCCCACCTGCCTGCCGAGTGCAACCTGATGCTCGATGAAGCGTCCGGACTGTGCTCTATCTGCGATATACACTACGCTCCGATCGGCCACCAACTGTACCGCGTCGCGCGGCACAAGTGCAGTGCTCGCACCGCCGCCGGCGTCACCCAACTGCAGCTCGGCAAACATGCCGAGGCGCAAGCGGCGTTCGGGATTTGTGACTTCGACGCGCACGCGTGCAGTGCGCGTTTCGGCACTGAGCTCTGGGTCGATGTAACTGACGTTGCCACGCAGTACCGTGTCGGGATAGGCCGACGTTGTGATTTGCGCCGGTGTGCCGACGCGCACCAGGCGAAAATCTTTTTCATACAGATGGCCAACGACCCATACCGAGGAGAGGTCGACGACAGTAAAGAGCTCGGTCGCAGGATCCACATTCAAGCCAACATTAGCGTTGCGTTCGGTGATGACGCCATCGATTGGCGCGGGAACGCTGATCGTCGAGGTAATTTCCGAGGGCGTGGACAGAGACGTGATTGCGCTGGTCGACATCCCAAGCAGCACCAATTCGGCCCGTGCGCCCTCGATCGTGGTGGCTCGAGCGGTGTGGGTCGCGCGCACACCTTCAAGCTCCTGCCGGCTCGCCGCGCCGATTTCAACGAGGCGCTCAGTCCGACGGAGTTGTTGTGTGAGCGCATCGAGCTCCGCCTGCGCGGACAAGTAGCGCGTTTGTGCCTCGGCGAGTTGCGGGCTGTAGATCTGCGCGATGGTCTGGCCCCGGCGCACCTGTTCTCCGAGTTGCACGTTCACGCGTGTGAGTCGCCCGGGGGCAACCGGCGTCACGACAACTTCGCGGTAGGCGTTTGGCTCTATCACGCCGGGCACGCGCACAGCTCCACCGCCGGCGCCGGCGATGGCTGGCGTCACGACTATGCCGGCGCGCTGAATCGCCTCGGATGACAAGGACACCACAACTGGCACGCCGGGTGGCGCCGGGTCCGCGACGGGAGCGCCCATTGCCGGCATGCCCGGCATACCGCGCATGTCGGCAGGCGTTGCATTGGACGCCGCCTCCACGTCTGGTTGATCGCCTTGCGTCGCCCGCATGATCGAGTATGTGACACCGGCGCCTACGAGCAACGACGCCACCGCTGCGGCGACGACGGTAATCGAACGCGTAGATGGTGAGGGGTTGCTCATGGCACTTCTCCCAGCGCGCGCTGTACGGCCGTGCGCGCATCAAAGGCTGCGCCAAGCGCGTCCGTGTAGGCCCGTTCAAATTCCAGATACCGGCGCTGTTCGGCCAGCACATCGAAGACGGTGGCGCGGCCAACCGCAAAGGTTTCCATGACGACATCGAGATTCCGCCGCGCCAGGGCCAACGCTCCGCCGGTGAACACCTCGACCGCCGCACGTGCCTGCGTGTCCTGGGCGATGGCCGCCGCGAGCTCATTCGCCGCGGCAACGCGTAGTGCCTCCAGTACCGCCGCCGAACGCGTCCGTTCTGCGCGGGCCGCCGTAATCTCGCCCTGATTGCGGTTGAAGAGCGGCGTCGTCACCATGACGCCGCCAGTGAAATACTGAAACATGCCCCGCACGCGCTCGAGCGAACGGTCGGCACCGAATCCGAGTTGCGGGAAACCGGCGTCCATGCGCATGTAGCTCCCCGTCACGGTGAGGTCGAATCTTCCCTCACGCTGCGCCCGGTCGATGCGAGCCTCGGCCACGCCGATGCGGACCTCAGCAGCCCGGACGTCGCCACGTTGTGCAATACGTTCCGTCATGCCGCCAGCATCAATCGCGATGGCTGGCTTCCCGCGCATCGCACTTTCCAGATCCTCCCGTACTTTGAGCGGAACTTCTGGCGGTATGCCGATAGCCCGCTTCAGCGCAAAGAGCGCCGTGTCGGCTCGGCCGACTTGAAGCACGCGCTCCGACCGCAGCCGCTGCAGTTCGACTGAGAGCAAGTCACGCTCCAACGGCGGCGCCGCGCCCTCATCGACGCGGGCGCTGACCAGCTCGTGCTGGCGCGTGATTGCCGCGACTAGCTCATCGACGATCCACAGTTCGCGGACGGCACGCAGCAAGGTGCCGTAGGTGGACCGAACCTCCGCCGCAACCATGCGCTCCCGATCGCGCACCTCGAACTCCGCCGCCGTCATTTCACGTTCGGCAACGCCGATTCGGCCGGCGCGCCGGAACAGATCGAGCGGCCACTGAACACCCGCCATCGTCTGGTTGTCGGTGCCGCCAGGTTCTTCCCGGCGTTCGAATGAGACACTGGGGTTCGGCCGCAAACCGGCCTGCACGCGCTGACCTCGCGCGATGTCAACCGCGTAGCGGGAAGCGACCAGCGATGGCTCCTGTCTCAATGCGCGAGCAATGGCGTCGTCGAGCGACACGCCTTGCGCGGCGTCGAGGTAGGGACTCGCCGGCGCGAGAATGGCAGGAGCCGGCACCTGCGCGGATACAGGCGCCGCGATCGACGCCGTGATGATGAAGGCGTATCTCAATGCCAGTCTCATTGCACCGACCCCTCGAAATTGACGGACCCGCGACCCGCCGGACCCTCCCAGCTGATCGCCATCTGCCACGCGCCGGCCATGCCGAATTCGGCCGTGGCGTTGAAGCGCCCGGGCACGTCGCCAGGTTGCACTTGCACATCCCCCGGCATCACCATGCCCGGCATCGGCATGTTGGCGCTCGCACGGACATTTCCCACATCAACGAGTGCGCCGCTGCCGGGTCGCCGGAACTCGATGGTGAACGCGTTGCGCCCTTGGCGCAGCACGCCGCCTGGCGCGCGGACCACGATCTCGAGATCACCGGCGGGTACGCTCTGGACAATTTCGCCGCCGTCAGGCGCTGCATCCTCTGATCGTTGCGGGCCCCACACACGCCACGCCAGCAACACCACCAACAATGCCGTGACGGCCGCGATAATGGCGAGCAGCCGGCGACGAGAGGGCACGGTGACGCCGGAAACCGGCGGTAACGGCTGATGCCGCAGCTTCAACCGCCGCTCGTGGAGCCAGAAGAAGATGACGGGCGTGACGACGAGCACGTGAATGAGAGAAGAGACCATGCCGCCCAGCACCGGTGTCGCCAACGGCTTCATTACCTCAGCGCCGACGCGCGTGCTCCACATGATTGGCAACAGGCCAGCGACGACGGTTGCGACCGTCATCACTTTCGGTCGCAATCGCAGCAGTGCGCCTTCCATCACGGCATCGCGCAGTGCGGCGCGCGTTAACGGGCCGCCGGCCTCGGTGCATTTCTTCTGAACGGCTTCTTCGAGGTAGATCACCATCACTACGCCGGTCTGCACGGCGGTACCGAACAGCGCAATGAAGCCGACCCACACAGCGACCGAGAAGTTATGGCCAAGCAGCCACTGCAGATAGACGCCGCCGGTGAGCGCGAAGGGAACGGTCAACAGCACGTGCGCCGCCTCGATCGCGGAATCGTAGGTGATGTACAACAGCACGAAAATGACGAGGAGGACGACGGGGACGACAATCTGCAGCCGCGCGCGGGCTCGTTCCTGGTTCTCCCACCGTCCGCTCCAGTCGACGTAGTAGCCGTCCGGCAGCTGAACATCGCGCGCGACGCGGGTACGGGCTTCCTCCACGAATCCGCCAACGTCGCGGTTCTGCACATTCAGCAGCACGGTCGCGAGCAAGAGACCGTTCTCTGATGAGATCATGGCCGGCCCGCGCTGATGCTCGATCTTGGCGAGTTGCCAGAGGGGAATCTGTGCGCCGTTCGGCGCCGCGACGACCACCTGGGCGAGCGATTGCGCGTCGGAGCGGTACTCAGGCGCATACCGGACCCGGACGGGAAAGCGTTGGCGTCCTTCAATCGTCAAAGTCAGGACGGTTTCGCCGATGGCAGTCTGGATGACCCGTTGAATGTCGCCGACGCCGATGCCGTACCGGGCCGCAGCCGAACGGTCGACGTCGATATTCAAGTACTGCCCACTGGTGACCTGCTCCGGATAAACGTTGCTGGCGCCCGGCACTTGGCGCACGACGGCCGCGGTCCGGCGCGCGACATCCTCTAGTACGCCTAGATCGGTACCAAAGATCTTGACTCCTACCTCCGAACGAATGCCCGTGGTCAGCATGTCGATGCGATTGATGATCGGCATCGTCCAGATGTTCGCCACGCCTGGCAGCTGCACCGCGCGGCCCATCTCGGCCCGAAGGGCATCGAGTGTCATGCCGGCGCGCCACTGATCGCGCGGCTTCAGATGCACGATGGTCTCGGTCATATTCAATGGCGCGGGGTCGGTAGATGTGTCAGCGCGCGCGACTTTCGCCACCACGTACTCCACCTCTGGAAACTTCATCAGGATGGCATTTTGCTTTTCCGCAATCTCGGTGTTCTGTTCGAGAGAAATGCTCGGGTCGGCAATGGGCATGAACATCAAATCCCCTTCGTTCAGCGCCGGCATGAACTCGCTGCCGATGCTTCGGCCGAGCAGCATCGCCCCGATGAACAGTGTCACGGCACAGGCAATGGTCAAGGCGCGATACGTGAG
>DATMJU010000533.1:0-5679 GCA_035553795.1 Vicinamibacterales bacterium | reverse complement strand
GGCCACCATCGCGCGCTCGAGGGCGATCTTGTAGTCGGTGCGGTCCGGGTCATCTTCGAGCGCCTGCCGGTAGAAACCCACCGCTGCTTCCCAATCACCGGCGCGGCCCGCCGCTTCGCCGCGCGAAAACGCGCGGCCGGTCGCGCACCCGGCGACCACGAGGGCCGCGAGAACGACCACTGCAATGCTGCTTGTGAAACGCCTAATCATCGAATCCTTTGGTCTGGCAACTGGCCACTGGTAACTGGCAACTGGCCACGTCCCTACTGTCCCGTCAATCGGATCACCTGCCGGCCGCGTCCGTCCGCATAGGTCATCTCGATGGATTCCGTGCCAATCTTCACGATCGCGTAGCGCCCATCGATGATATCGCCGTCCTTCCCGTACATCGGCGATGACTTGCCGTCGCTCAGCACCGCCCACTTCACGCCGTTGGCACGCTCGACGATCCCTAAAAACTTCAGCGGGATCGGCGGCAGCGGCGGCGGGCCAGGCGGCGCAAGCGGCCGGGCCGGCGCATCGCTGACCGGCGGAGCCACCACGGCCGGTCGCGGCGGTGGCGGCACCACACGCGGCTGAAACCGGAAGGGATTCCGCGCCGTCTCGTCCGGCTCCGTCCGCTCGGCATTCAGCGCATCAAGCTTCACTGCGCCGACGGACCCGGCGGGCGCATCGGCCGCCGCAGGGACCCGCCCGCGCGGACGCGCCGTCGTATTGGTCACCGGTGCCGGAGTCGAAGGCCAGAACGTCCAGGCCGCAAGCAGCAGCACCACCGCGGATGCGATCCCCAGCACCAGCTGCCGCCGTTCAACGGCCATCGGCACCTCGAGGACCCAACGCACCTTGCGCATCCATCCGCCGGTAATACGTCGACAAGTCGAGCGTCAACGCAAGCGAACCACTGGTCGCGGCTTCGCCGAGCTGCATGTTGTCAATGACCACGAAATCCGGTCCGGTTTCGATCGCGTACAGGAACTGCCGGATGTCCTCCCAGTCGCCGCTCAGCGAGTAATTGACATGCAGCCGCTCGAGCACCGAATCCTGCAATTCCTCCGTCGTGGCCTCTCCACCCACGAACGTGACGTCGTGCGAGCGCGCCAGTTGCGCGAGCTTGATGTGCGTCACGCGGCGCGCCGTCATGAAATCCTTGGGCAGCACGTCCGCGTAGAACCGATCGAGATCGACCGCCGCCTTCGACTGCCCGTCGCGTGTCGCCTCAGCATCCTTGAGGTCGGCCATCGCCTCGCGCAACGCCACAGCGGACGCCTCGGCACGCGCGGCACCGCTCTGCACGGATTGGCGCAGCGGCAGTACGACGGCGACAAGCACGACCAGGTTGATCGCGAGCAGAATGCCGGCAGGCAGCAGCCACCGCCGGTGATCCGCGATCACGCGGCTCAGCGGCACTTCGGCGCCGAAAGTGAAGAGCGCCTTCATCGCGCCACCCCTGCTGATACGTTCGCCGGGGTCTGGTTGCCTGGTGCAGCCTTGCCAGATTCAGACGCCGGAGCCGCGCGTACGGCCGCCGGCGCGTAGTAAGCCTGCAGGTCCGACTGCAAGCCGCCCGCCGCGTCCGGCCGATCGGCCCGTGACATCACGCCGGCAAACATCCCGGTCTTGTCGAGCGCGTCCATGAACTGCTCGAGGTCCTCGATGCGCCGCGAGAACACCGTGATCTGCACCATCCGGCGTCCTTCGCTGTCGATCTGGGGCTGCACGCCGGCAATGCGCACGTCGGCCGGCAGCGTCGCCTGGAACTGGTTAAGCAGCTCGGTCCACGAAAACGTGCGGCGGTCGATCAGCGAATTGGCTTCGTTGGCGGCGGCCTGGACGGCAGCCAGCTTCGAACGATCGATCGCACGCCTGACTTCCTGCGCCTGTTCGCGCATCGCGCGCGCCTGCGCGTCGTTGCTGGCAATCGTCGTCCGCGCATCGCTGTTCTGCGCGCGCAGCCGGAGAATCTCGTAGGTATTGAAGAGCGTCAGGGCTACGGCCACCGCCCCCAGGGCGCCGAGCGCGGCACGCACCGCGCGCGCGTTGTAGAACGGTCGCGTCGAAAGGTTGGTCCGCAGCACGGCTAGGCCGCCTTCCGTTCGCGCATCAGGATGCCGACGAGCGGCGCCAGCACGTCGAGCAGTTCGGGCGAGGCGCCGATGCGATCCTGCAGCGCCGCGGCGGCGCGAGGATCGACGGCGTCGACCGATACACCGAGGCGCTCCTCGAGGCCGCGCCGCACGCTCTCGGATCCGCCAGGCAGGCGCGCGCCGCCGGCGATCAGCACGCGCGCGAAACCACCGCCGCTCAAGCGATCCTCGTAGTACATCGCGGTCTGGTGAATCAGGTCGGCGAGCGAGCCTTCCGCTTCCTCGCCGCGATTGCGGAAGAACAGCAGCGCGCGATCGCGCATCACCGCCAACGTCAGGTAGGTGTCGGTGACATGCACCAGCAACCAGTCGCCGGCGGGCGCCGACGCGCCGGCGAGCACGCCGTTCAACACGCTGAAGGTGGACAGGTCAACGAGGCCGGCATGCGCGCCGGCCATCAGGCACGCCTGCTCGTACTGGTGAATGACGTCGCCGCGCGACAGCGCGACCACGAACTCGCTCGACCCATCGGCGGCGCTGGCTCCGGGGGCGATGCTCAGGACGGCCTGATCGATCGGGAACGGCGCCGTTTTGCGAATCTGCCAGCGCACCAGCTCCTGCAGATCCGCTGAACGCGCCGGCACCTTCTCGAGCTTGAGCAGTGACACCTTCGCGACGGTGTCCGGGACGACCAACGACACCTGTGATGCGCGGCCGCCGATCTGGTCGAGCACGCGCGCAATCACCTTCGACAGCGCCGGGACGTCGCTGACGTTCAGCGACGCGAGCCCCGGATTGATCAATCCGGCCGGCACCGCCTCGCTCGCGTGCGCCGCGATCACGGCCTGGCCGCCGCGCCATCCCAGTTTCGCCGCTGCCACGTGGGTGTGATCGATCTCGACGGCGACATCCGGCGCCGGCATCTGGAAGAGGTCACGGAGACTCATTCGACGAAGGTCACCTTGTTGATCTCGCGCAACGTGGTCAGGCCTTCGAGCACGCGCTCCACGGCCGATTCGCGCAGCAGCCGCATGCCCTGCTCCTTCGCCGCGCGCTTCACCTCCGAGATCGGCCGCTTGTCGAGGATGATTTCGCGAATGTGATCCGTGAGGTCGAGCAGCTCGCAGATCGCCATGCGTCCCTTGAAGCCGGTGCCGCCGCATTCGATGCAGCCCGCGCCTTCGTACAGCGTCCTGCCGGCCAGCAACGCCGGATCGATTGCCGACTCCGCCAGGAGTTCAGGGTCTGGGGCTGCGGCCTGCTTGCACGCATCGCAGATCTTGCGCACCAGGCGTTGCGCCAGCACGCAGTTCAACGCCGAGATGAACTGGTACGGCTCGACGCCCATGTTCAGGAAGCGGCCCAGCACGTCGAACACGTTGTTGGCGTGGACGGTGGTGAACACCAGGTGGCCGGTGAGCGCGGACTGGATGGCGATCTGCGCCGTCTCCGGGTCGCGGATTTCGCCGACCATCACCTTGTCGGGGTCGTGACGCAGGATCGACCGCAGGCCGCGCGCGAACGTCAGGCCTTTCTTCTCGTTGATCGGAATCTGCGTGATGCCCTTGAGCTGATACTCGACCGGATCTTCGATGGTGATGATCTTGTCTTCGGGCGTGCGGATCTCAGACAACGCGCCGTATAACGTGGTGGTCTTACCGCTGCCGGTGGGCCCCGTCACCAGCACCATGCCGTACGGCTCGCGGATGTACTTGCGGAACCGCTTCAGCTCCTCCTCGGGAAAGCCGAGGATGTCGAGGCGCAGCTCGGTGAACTGCTCGCTCATCGACTGCTTGTCGAGAATACGAATCACCGCGTCTTCGCCGTGCACGCTCGGCATCACCGAAACGCGGAAGTCGATGGTCTTTCCCGGCACGCGCAGGCGGAAGCGGCCATCCTGCGGCACGCGCTTCTCGGCGATGTCGAGTTCGGCCATGACCTTGATGCGCGACAGGATCGAGCTATGGAACCGCTTGGCGATCGGCCGCATGGCCGGCTGCAGCACGCCGTCGATGCGGTACTTCACGTACACGCCATCATCCTGCGTCTCGATGTGAATGTCGCTGGCGCGCCGCTGGATGGCGGTGAAGATCGTCGAGTCGACCAGCCGGATGATCGGGCTGCTGTCGCCGGTCAGCTTCTCGACCGTGAGGTTGTCGTCGCTGACTTCCTCTTCCTTGAGGACCTGGATCTGGAATTCCTCGGTCGCCTCGTCGAGCACGCGCTGCGAGCTTTCGCTCTTCTTCAGCATGCCCTCGATGGCCGAGCGCACCCCCACCATCACGCGCACCGGCGTGCCCAGCACCACCGACAACTCATCGATCATCGGCAGGTCGGTCGGATCCGACACCACGATGACGAGGAACTTGCCTTCCCGGCGATACGGCACGAAGCCGTAGCGGAGCATCAGGTCGGCGGGAATCGATCGGAACAGCTCCTGATCGATCCGGAACTCGTGCATGTCCAGGAAATCGAGCCGGTACCGTTCGGCGAGCCGGCGCGCGGCCGAATCCTCAGCGGAGCGCTCCTCGGCGCTCGTGCCGGCGGGCTCGACTTCCGCGATCAACGCGTCCGGATCCAGGCCGTCTTCGGGTGTGATTTCCATTAACCGTTTCCGATGACCGAGGTGAGCTGGAACAGCGGCAGGTACAGCGCCAGCACGATGCCGGCGATCACCACCCCCATGAAGACCAGCATGGCGGGTTCGATCAGGGTGACGAACCGGCCGACCTCGGTATCAATCTCCTCGTCGTAAAAGTCCGCGAGGCTGTTCAGCATTTCGGTGAGCGCGCCGGTCGATTCGCCGACCTCGATCATCTTGATCGCCACGTCCGGCACCGACTTGCGCTCGAGCAGCGTGTTGGCGAACCCCTGCCCCTCGCGCACGCGCGCCGCCACGATCTCGAGCTCCTGCCCCATGTAGCGGTTGCCGGTCGAGCGCGACGCGATCTCGAGCGCGTTGACGAGCGGAATGCCGCCGCCCAGCAGCGTCGCCAGCGTGCGCGCCATCTGCGAGGTCGTGAACTTGTGCACGCTCGGGCCGACGATCGGCGCCCTGAGCAGCAGCCGATCGAACTGCGCGCCTCGGCCCGGCCGCTTGATCCAGGTATAGAAGGCCACGCCCGCGCCGCCGAGAATGGCCAGGATCAGATAGAACTGCGCGCGCACGAGATCCGAAATGCCGACGATCACCCGGGTGCTGAAGGGCAGCTCGGCATCGAAGCTGGTGTAAAACTCCGCGAAGGTCGGCACCACCTTGATCACGATGATGCTGACGAGGACCACCGCCAGCACGATCAGGATGATCGGGTAGATCATCGCGGAGATCGTCTTCGAGCGGACGGTGTCGATGGTCTTCGAGTACGCGACAAATCGGCGCAGCACGGCGTCGAGGTTGCCGGACCGCTCGCCTGCCATCAGCGACGCGGTATAGACGGACGGAAACAGATCGCCGTGCGCGAGAAACGCGTCCGAGAGCGCGGTGCCGCCGCGCACCTTTTCGTAGACGTCATCAAGGACCGACTTAAAGACCGGGTTGCTGAGGCGCGAGCGCAGGATGTCGAGCGACTGCACGAGCGGCATGCCGGCCTTGAGC
>DATMJU010000532.1:0-6340 GCA_035553795.1 Vicinamibacterales bacterium | reverse complement strand
CCGCGTCGACTGTGGAATCAGACACCACAGTGTGGTTGCGGACACACACGCGATCGCCGATCGTGGAATTCACAATCCGTGACCCCGAGTGAATCTCGCAGGCGGAACCGATCTTGGTTGAGCCCTCGAGAAACACGCACGGATAGATGACGGTGTCGGGGCCGACCACGACGTCGGCATCGACATAGGTCGTGGCCGGATCGATCAGCGTCACCCCTGCGGCCATCAACTCTTCGTTCTTCTGCTGGCGGACCATGGTGGAAACCTCTGCGAGTTCTGTGCGGCTGTTGATGCCGCGGATGTCGTCCGGCCGCCCGACCGTCCAGGTCGCGACCTCGCGCTTCTGCTTGCGATAGATGGCGACGAGATCGGGCAGGTAGTACTCGCCCTGCTTGTTGGCGGTGCCGATGGAATCGAGCGCCGGGAACAGCGGCGCGAGATCGAACGCGTAGATGCCGGAGTTGATCTCGTTGATCGCCTTCTGCGCTTCGTTGGTGTCGCGCTCCTCGACGATCTTCGCGATGCGGCCGTTGGTGCGGACGATGCGCCCGTAGCCAAATGGCCGGACGAAATTGGCCGTCATGACGGTGGCGGCCGCGCCCGCTTCGACGTGCGTCTCGAGCATCCCTTGCAGCGAGTCCGCGGTCAGCAGCGGCACGTCGCCGGACAAGAGGACGACTGTGCCGGTCTTGCCTTCCAGCAGCGGACGCGTCTGGAGGAGCGCATGGCCGGTTCCGAGCTGTTGCTCCTGCGTGACGAACTGCAGCGTGGTTCGATTCGCCAGCGCATGTTTGACTTCGTCGGCGCCGTGCCCGACGACCACCGTGATGCTCGCCGGCGTCAACGCAGACGCCGTTCGCAGCACGCGTTCGATGAGTGAAAGGCCGCCAATCTTGTGCAGGACCTTGGGCAACTGGGACTTCATCCGGGTGCCCTTCCCGGCGGCGAGGATGACTACGTGGATGTCTGTCACGAGGGGGAAACCAAACGTTTATCTTAATCCGAGAGGACCAAACCGGTAATTCTGTTGTTTAACCTATTTGTTGCGTTCGATGACATCGTAGACCTGCTTCGCCGTCATCCCAAGCCGCTCTCCGACCTCTCGTGCAACGTCCCTCTTAGACTCGAAACCGCCAATTTCTGTTATTCGACCAAATAACGCCACTACATCTTCATCCGTGGCCGCTTCGGCGGTAATTTCTGAGGGATCCGCTGGCGGAACGAGTACGGTGAACTCGCCCTGGGGCTCATCAAACTTCGCCAGCAGCTCGTCTGGTGTACCCCTGGCGAACTCCTCGTGAATCTTCGTCAGTTCACGGGCAACAATGATTGGTCTTTTGACCAAAACAACCAGTTCTTCTAATGTTTTCCGGATCTTATGCGGTGCTTCAAAGAACACCACCAGCCGCTTCTTGGAGCTTTCGGACAGGTCCTCCAGCCATCGTTTGCGGTCTTTTAACCTAACTGGTGGGAATCCAAGGAAGACGAACCCTTGGGAGGAGATCCCGGAAGCCGAAATGGCTGCCGCCACCGCGCTTGCTCCGGGAATCGGCTCGACGGTGAACCCCGCCTCCCTTACAGCCGCGACGAGGGCGGCACCGGGATCGGAGATACCCGGCGTCCCTGCGTCGGTGACCAAGGCCACGGACTCCCCTTTCGCCAGCCGGCCGACGATCCGCTCGACCCGGGCACTCTCGTTATGCTCGTGCACGCTGAGGATCGAGGTCTCGATATTGAAATGGCGGAGCAGGATGCCGGTTCGCCGCGTGTCTTCCGCGGCCACCAGCTGGACGAGCTTGAGCACCTTCAACGCGCGAAGGGTGATGTCGTCGAGATTGCCAATCGGCGTCGCGACCACGTAAAGAACGCCTTTCGAGTCGCGGGGCATCGGCGCATTTTAAGGTACCATTGCTTGATGGTCGCTCCCCTAACTAACTGATACAGGAAGGCATGCACGCGGCTGAACCATTACCCCACTTCGTAGACGACTACCTCTCCTTTCTCTACGAGGTGCACCCCACCGGCGCCACCATGGATGGGGTTCACGTTCACGACGACCTGATCGAGGACTTCCGGCGTTCGGCGATCGACACGCACGTCAGTGCGCTCGCTGGATTCGCCAGGCGTCTCGACAGCATCCCGGTCGATCAGCTTCCTGTGAAGGAAAAGATCGAACACGAGATCGTGTCGTCGAATATTCTCGCGCGCCAGTTCGAGCTCGAGGCGGTGCGCTCGTGGGAGCGCAACCCGCACGTCTACGCCGACACGCTGGCGTCGAGCCTCGCGGCGCAGGCGATCTTCGCCTACGCGCCCGAAACCGACCGCGCGCGGCGCGTGCTGTCGAAGCTTCGCCAGGTGCCGCGCCTCGTGCAGGCGGCACGCGACAACATCAAGGAACCGCCCGCCATCTACGTGAAGGTCGGCATCGACACCTGGCGCGGCGCGATGTCGTTCATCGATCGCGACCTGCCCCGCGCGTTCTCGAGCGTCGACGACATCCACCTGCTCGGCGACCTGGACGACGCGTGCAAGGAGGCGGTGCGGACGATCGGCGCGTACGTCAACGACCTCGAGACCGAGATTCGCCCGAAGGCGAAGGGCTCGTTCCGCCTCGGCCGCGATCGCTTCGAGCTGAAGTTGCGGCACGAAGAGGGCATCACCATGCCGGTCGATCGCCTGCTCGCCATCGCCGAGCGCGAGCTGGCCTCGACGCAGGAAGAGTTCCGGCAGCTCGCGGGCAAGTTGAACGGATCCGATCCGATCGAAGCGTGGCGCAAGGCGAAACTGACGCACCCCGAGCCGGGCCAGTTGATCTCTACCGCCCGCGAACAGGTGCGCGAGCTGCAGACGTTCCTCGAGCGCAACCAGATCATGACGCTGCCACAGCAGGGCGAAGTGGCCGTCGCGCCGACGCCGGAGTTCTTCCGCTGGTCTTCGGCCAGCATGTGGACGCCGGGCCCGTTCGAATCACGCGCATCACGCGCGATGTACTACCTGACCGACGTCGATCCGAAGTGGGAAGCCGAGCGCAAAGCGGAACACCTGCGCGACTTCAACCTGCCGACGCTGTGGGCCATCTCGATCCACGAGGTCTACCCGGGCCACTTCCTGCACTACCAGTTCCTCCGCAAGGTGGAATCCAAAGTGCGCCGCTCGACGTTCTTCGCGCCCTCGTCGTACATGGAAGGCTGGGCGCACTACTGCGAGCAGATGATGATCGAAGCCGGCTTCGGCGGCCGCGATCACACCATGAAGCTGGGCCAGCTCGCCGAATCACTCGTTCGTCTCGCCCGCTTCATCGTCGGCATCCGGCTGCACACCGAAGACTGGTCGGTGGAACAGGGCGTGCGGTTCTTCCGCGACGAGGCGTATCTCGAGGAAGCGAACGCGCGGCGTGAAGCCGAGCGTGGCACGTTCGACCCGACGTACCTTGTCTACGCGGCGGGGAAGATGATGCTGCTCAAGCTGCGGCGCGATTGGTACGAAGAGCAGGGCGGCAAGCCGTCACTGCGCGCGTTCCACGACGCGTTGATGTCGCACGGGTCGGCGCCGTTCTGGGCGTTGCGGAAGTTGATGTTGAAGTCGCACGGGGACGCGGTGTTGGAATAGGCCAGCGGGCCAATGGGCGAATAGGCCAATAGGAATTCAAGATGCCTCTGTACGAGTATCAGTGCGAGAAGTGCACACACCGTTTCGAAGTGATTCAGAAGTTTTCGGATGCGCCGATCGATGTCTGCCCGAAGTGCGGCGGCGGACCGGTGATGAAGCTGTTGTCGTCGCCGGCGATCCAGTTCAAGGGGTCCGGCTGGTACATCACCGACTACGCGAAGAAGGGTAGCGACAGCGCGACCACGCCGGCGTCGAGCGAGAGCAAGACGGAAGCGCCGAAGACCGAAACGAAGAGCGAGACAAAGAAAGCGGATTAGAGAGTCTTCAGATATTCCCGGAACGCGTCCGCGATATCCGGCCGCTTCAACCCGAAGTAGACGTTTGCCTTCAGGAAACCGAGACTGTTGCCGGTGTCGTGGCGCACGCCGTCGATCTCCAGCGCGTACATCGGGCGTGATTTCAGCAACTGCTTCAACCCGTTGGTCAGCTGGATCTCCCCGGACTTGTCTTCCTTGACCTGGCGCAGGGCGGGGAAGATGTCCGGCGTGAGAATGTAGCGGCCAACGATCGTCAGATCCGACGGCGCCTGGTCGCGCGGCGGCTTCTCGACCAGATCGGTGATGCGGTACGCCCTCGGGCCAACCTCCGGCGCCGGCTCGCAGGCGATCACGCCATACGAGGACACCTTCTCCATCGGCACGCGCTCCACGGCAATCACCGGCGCGCCGGTGCGCTCGAACACGTCAATCATCTGCTTCAGCGCCGGCGGCGTCGCGTCGTACACATCGTCCGCCAGCACGACCGCGAACGGCTCGTCGCCTACCGCGTCCTCGGTGACGAGTACGGCGTGCCCGAGCCCCAGTGGATCGCCCTGGCGCACGGCCGTAACGCGAGCAAGCGATGCCACCTTGCGCACTTCATCGGCGAGCGCCTTCTTGCCGCGCCCTTCGAGCACCTTGACGAGGTCGGTCGCCTCGTCGAAGTGATCTTCCATCGCGCTCTTGCCGCGGCTGGTGACGAAGATGATGTTGGTGAGGCCCGATTCGACCGCCTCCTCGACACCGTACTGGATCGTCGGCTTGTCGACGATCGGCAACATTTCCTTGGGTTGCGCCTTGCTGGCGGGGAGGAAACGGGTGCCGAGGCCGGCGGCGGGAAACACAGCCTTACGAATTCGGACGCTCACTCCACTAGAATACTAGCGGAGCGTACAGACAAAACAGCAGATGCTCGATCCCAACTTCGTTCGCGACAACCTTGAAGCGGTCCAGACCGGCATGGCCAACCGCGGCCTGACCGTGACGGCCGAGTTGCAGACCCTTGCCTCGGCTGAGGCGGATCGCCGGCGGCTAATCCAGCAGAGTGAGGGGCTGAAGCGCGATCAGAACGCTTCGGGCGAAGAGGTGGCGCGCGCCAAGAAGCAGGGCATCGACGTCTCGCATATCTTCGAGGCGAACAAGCAGCGCGGCCAGCAGATCAAGCAACTCGAAGTCGAGCTCGACGGCGTGGAACAGCAGCGCATGAAGATCCTCGAGACGCTGCCGAACCTTCCGCATAGCAGCGTGCCGGTGGGGAAGAGCGCCGCCGACAACCAGGTGGTGCGCACGTGGGGCGACCCGCGCGCCTTCGACTTCGAACCCAAGGCCCACTGGGATCTGGGTCCCGAACTCGGCGTGATTGACTTCGAACGCGCCACCAAGATTTCCGGCGCGCGCTTTTCGATCCTGATGGGCGCCGGCGCGCAGCTCGAGCGCGCGCTGATCAACTTCATGTTGAACCTGCACACGAACGAACACGGCTACACGGAAGTGCTGCCGCCGTTTCTCGTGTCGTCGACGACGTTGTACGGGACGGGGCAACTGCCGAAATTCGAGCAGGACCTGTTCAAGATTTCCGGCGAGTGGGATCTCTATCTGATCCCGACCGCAGAAGTGCCGGTCACGAATCTTTACCGAGGCGAGATCCTCGACGGCCGCCAGTTGCCGATGCGCTACACCGCCTACACGCCGTGCTTCCGCAGCGAAGCCGGCTCGTACGGCGCGGACGTGCGCGGCCTGATCCGCCAGCACCAGTTCGACAAGGTGGAGCTGGTGAAGTTCACGACACCAGAGCAGTCGTACGACGAGCTCGAAGCGTTGACGGCCAATGCCGAGAAGGTCCTGCAGTTGCTGGGCCTGCCGTACCGCACCGTTGCGCTGTGCACCGGAGACATGGGCTTCTCAGCGTCGAAGACCTACGACATCGAAGTATGGCTGCCGAGCCAGAAGGCGTATCGCGAGATCTCCTCCTGCTCGAACTGCGAGGCGTTCCAGGCTCGCCGCGCCAACATCAAGTTCCGCCGCGACGGCACCGGCAAGGCCGAATACGTGCACACCTTGAACGGATCGGGGCTGGCCGTCGGCCGGACGCTGATTGCGATCCTGGAGAATTACCAGCAGAAGGACGGCTCGGTCGAAATTCCAGAGCCGCTGCGCCCGTACATGGGCGGAAAGACAGTGATCGGTCCGCCGTCGCGCTAGCGCGCTACGGCGAGACAACTTTCGCGGGAGCCGGAGCGAAAGTTGGCGGAGAGGAAGGGATTCGAACCCCTGGAACCCGTGAAGGTTCAACGGTTTTCAAGACCGCCGCTATCGACCGCTCAGCCACCTCTCCGCTCTCAACATTGTAACCTTCGGCGCAGATAGGACGACACAGTGAGCGATACGACGCAATTGCAGATGGTGGATACGGT
>DATMJU010000531.1:0-3241 GCA_035553795.1 Vicinamibacterales bacterium | reverse complement strand
CGCGGTCGGGTGGTCGGCCTACGTCGTGTCGTTCCTGAACGACGTCGGCATCCGGTTCCCGCCGCTGCTGAGCGCGGCACCGGGCACCGCGGTCATCCTCGCCGATGGCTCCAGTGCGACGGCGTGGTTCAACCTGCCGGCGATGCTGATCTCCGCCGCGGCGACGCTGCTCCTGCTGATCGGCATCCGCGAGTCGGCGCGCGTGAACGCGGTGATCGTCGCGGTGAAGGTTGCCGTCGTGCTGCTGATCATCGGCCTTGGCGGCATGTTTATCTCGACCGACAACTGGACGCCGTTCATTCCGCAGAACACCGGTGAGTTTGGCGAGTTTGGGTGGAGCGGGGTGATGCGTGGCGCCGCCGTGATCTTCTTTGCCTACATCGGCTTCGACGCCGTGTCGACCGCGGCGCAGGAGTCCAGGAATCCGCAGCGCGACATGCCGCGCGGGATCATCGGCTCGCTGGTGATCTGCACGATCCTCTACGTGCTGGTGTCAGGCGTGATGGTGGGTCTCGTGCCGTATCAGCAGCTCGGCGTACCTGCGCCGATGGCGCTGGCCGTCGATGCCGCGCGCGTCAAGGCCGCGGGCAGCAGCTGGCAATCGCTGCTCGACCTGATGCCGTTTGTCGTCAAGCTCGGCGCCATCATGGGCCTGTCGTCGACGATCATCGTGCAGATGATGGCGCAGCCGCGCATCTTCTTCGCGATGGGGAAGGACGGCCTGCTGCCGCCCTGGGCCGCGGCGATTCATCCGCGCTTCCGCACACCGCACATCACCACGCTGATCACCGGCGGCATCGTGATGCTGGCGTCAGGCTTCACGTCGATCGGCGTGCTTGGCGAGCTCGTCAGCATCGGCACGCTGTTCGCGTTCGTCATCGTCTCCATCGGCGTGATTGTGCTGCGCCGCACGCGGCCGGATCTCGAGCGTCCGTTCAAGGCGCCATTCGTGCCGGCGCTGCCGATCGCATCTGCGCTGGTGTCGTTGGCGTTGATGGCCGCGCTGCCGTGGTCAACCTGGGAGCGGTTGATCATCTGGATGGCAATCGGATTGGTAATCTACTTTGCGTATGGACGAAGGCACTCGAAACTGAACCTGACCGGGAACCAGGAACCGGGAACCGGGAACCGCTAGTTCAAGTCCACTCGTTCTTCTGGACGACCGGCATCTGCAGCGCGCGCTCGCGATCGAGATCGAGCGAACCGACGTGGAGCGACAGCGGCGACTGGACCCACTTGTAGATCGACTGCGAGAACAGCGTCGTGAACCGCGCGGCCCAGCCGGCGAGCTTGTCAGCCGGGTGATCGGGGAACATCGTCTTCAGGGCGATGCCGATTTCATCCGGCGACATCTTCTCGCCCGCATACAGGTGCAGGCAGGCGTCGAGCACCGGGAACGGCATCAACTCGCTCTCGGCCACCTGCTTGTCGGCCAGCTCGGGTCCGGGATCGGTATGCAGCGTGGCCGACACGCCTTTGAATCCGAAACGGCGCTCGAGCCGCTCGAGCAATGCGATGACCACCGTCTTCGGCACGTTGGCAATCACCGACAGCGCGCCTTCCAGGTCGCCGCCAATGGTGGTGTAACCAACCGCCTTTTCGCTCATGTCGCCGGTTTGCAGGAACAGCGCGCCCGAGGTGTTCGCCCAGTTCCACATGCGCTGGCCGCGAATGCGTGCCTGGATGTTCTGGCGGGTGAGCTCCGTCGGCTGTTGACCGCCGAGCATGTCGACGGTCGCGGCAATCTCGCGTTCAACCGCCTCGTGAATCGCAATCGTCTGCAGCGACACCCCGAGTTCTTCGGCCAGCACCGTCGCCGCCTGGCGTGTGTCGCCGCCGGAGTGTTTGCTCGGCATGTAGAACGCCGCGATCGATGCGCCGCCCTTGATGAGCTGGGAAGCGCGCCACGCCACCAGCAGTGACAGCATCGAATCGCGGCCGCCCGAGAGCGCAATGCCGAGGAGTTTGAAGGCGCCGGTCTTCTCGTAATAGCTCTTCACCCCAAGCGCGAGCGCCTCGAACAGGTCGTCGAGCGCGCGCTCACGCGGATCGAACGTGACACTGCGCGACGCGGGGAGGAAGAAGTTGCCGCCGTCAGGCGCGGGGTAGGGCAGAGATGCGTAGTCGGCGGTCGGGCCGTCAACCTTGATGGCGGGCACCATCGCGCCTTCGAGGCGGAACGCTTCTGCGTCCGATCGCCACGTGGTGTTCTCGACGCGCAGCCGCCGGGTGCGGTCGAGATCGACGACCGTGGACCACCAGCCCTCAACGAACCGCGGCGCCTCGAACACGAGGCGGCCGTTCTGGAAGATGAATCCGCCGCCGTCGAAGATCAGCCCGTCCTGGCCGCCCACGGCGTTGGCGTAAATCAGCAACGCCTGGTTGTCGGCGGCGCGCGTCGCCAGCATCTCGCGGCGCGTTGAATCAACGCCCATGCGGTACGGCGAGCTCGAGACGTTCACGACGATCTCGGAACCGGAATAGCAGCGCCGGCGCATCGGCCCGTCCGGAGACCACGCGTCCTCGCACACCTCGACGGCAACATCGCCGAAATCGAACTGGAAACGGTAATCGCCGAGCGGCACGCCGCCCGTGTCGAGGGCCATGCCCGCGCCGCCGCGCGAGAAGGTGCGGCCTTCGTAGAAGATGTTGTAGGTCGGAAGCTTTTCTTTCGGCACGACGCCGATGATGCGTCCGCGATGCACGACGGCGGCGGTGTTGAAGATCTGCCCGGCCGCGGATGCCGCAAGGCCGATGACGAAGACGGTCTTCGCGCTCTTGGTCTCGTCGGCAAATCGCTCGAGCGCCTCACGCTGGCCGTTCAGGAAGCCGGGCCATTGCACGAGGTCTTCCGGCGGGTAGCCGCCGATGACCTGCTCGGGGAAGGCGCCGAGCGTGACGTTGGCGGCCGCCATCTCTTTGGCGATCGCGATCAACGTGGTGACGTTCGACCGGACCGCGCCCACCGTGGGACTGACGCTGGCCACAGCCAGCTTCGCCAAACGCATTGAAAAGAGTCTATCAAAGGCCCGATCGGGCCCCCGACTATTCAGCGAGCGGCCGTTCGCCAAGCACCCGGCTGGCCGGAATCTTCTTCCTCGTGAGTCCGAAGCGGTGCACCGCGTGCAGGTCGATGTGCGCCATCGCGTCCGGCACTGAATCCGTGACGAGCATCAGGTCGAGATCCGCCGCGGAGATGGTCCCGGCCTCGACCATTGTCTTCATCATGGCCACGAACGGC
>DATMJU010000530.1:0-5601 GCA_035553795.1 Vicinamibacterales bacterium | reverse complement strand
CCTCGAGCGCCAGACGCAGATTGCCGGCGGCCTGCCGCTGGTCTACGAGCCGGGCTGGGGCTTCCGCTTCATGGCGGTGCTGACGCTCACCACCGGCACGATGTTCATCATGTGGCTCGGCGAGCAGATCACCGAGCGCGGCATCGGCAACGGCATGTCGCTGATCATCTTCGCGGGGATCGTCGTCAACTTCCCGCGCGCGGTCATCGCGACGTTCGACCAGTTGCGCACCGGCCAGATCGGCCTGCTGACGATGGCGATACTGGTGGCGTTGATGGTGGGCGTGATAGCCGCGATCATCTACGTCGAACGCGGGCACCGGCGAATCACGGTGCAGTATGCGAAGCGCGTGGTGGGACGCCGGCAGTACGGCGGCTCGAGCACGCACATTCCGCTGAAGGTGAACACCGGCGGCGTGATCCCGGTGATCTTCGCCAGCTCGATCCTGACGTTCCCGGCCACGTTGTCGGGGGTGTTCGCGCCTGAGTCGTTCATGGCGCGCGCGATTCGCCAGATTGACTACGGCATGCCGCTCTACAACCTGCTGTATGTCCTCGGCATCGTGTTCTTCGCGTATTTCTACACCGCGATCATCTTCAATCCGGATGACGTGTCGGAGAACATGCGCAAGTACGGCGGCTTCATTCCCGGCATTCGCCCCGGCAAGCGGACGGCGGAGTACATCGACCAGATCCTGGCCCGCATCACGCTCGTCGGCGCCGTCTACCTGGCGATTGTCGCGATCCTGCCGGAATTCATCATGGTCGGCTTCCGCGTGGCGCCGATCCCGTTCATCGGCGAACAGCTCGATGCGATGTTGCCCCGCTTCATTACGCAGGGTCTTGGCGTGACGTTCTTCTTTGGCGGCACGTCGCTCCTGATCGTCGTTGGCGTGGCGATGGACACCGTGAACCAGGTCGAGTCGCGGTTGATCATGCGGCACTACGACGGGTTCATGAAGAAGACGCGAATCCGGGGACGGCGCGGCTAACGTGGCGCTGAACCTGGTGATGCTTGGCCCGCCGGGAGCGGGTAAGGGCACGCAGGCGGAACGTTTCGCACGCGAGCATGGGATTCCCAAGGTTTCGACCGGGGACATCCTGCGCGAGGCGGTGCACAGCGGTTCCGAACTCGGCCAGGCCGTGCGCGCCGTGATGGATCGCGGCGAGCTGGTGGGCGACGACCTGATCATCGGCATCGTCCGCGAGCGGCTGTCGAGGCCTGATGCGATTGCGGGCTTCGTGCTCGACGGGTTTCCGCGGACGGCGAACCAGGCCGCGGCGCTCGATGAGATCACCTCGGCGCGTGGCCCGGTGATCTGCGTCGAGATCCAGGTGCCCGACGAAGAACTGGTCCGACGCGTGCGCGGACGGCGGGTGTGCGAGGACTGCGGCGCGAATGCCGACGCGTTCGAGCACAAGGCCGATGCGCTGCCGGAGTTGTGCCAGAACACCACGCGGTGCCGTTCGGTTGGCCCGAAGTGGGTGGCACGGTCGGATGATTCGGAAACGATCGTCCGCGAGCGGTTGAAGGTGTACTGGCGTGATACGCGGCCGATGATCGAGTACTACAGCGCGCGGCCGACGTTCCGCCGCATCGACGGCTTGCAGACGCCGGAGCAGGTTCGTGAAGCGCTGGTCTCCGCGGTGGCGTCGGCGCTGGGTTTGCCGGCGGCGCAACTGCAGAGCATGGTGGCGAAGAAGTTGAACAACGGAGCACAGCTGTGAGTATCACTCTGCGTTCCGCGGCTGAGATCGAGAAGCTGGCGCGGGTGAACGCGCTGGTGGCCCGCGTGCTCAAGGAGCTGGCGGCCTCGGTGAAGCCGGGCGTGACCACGAAGCAGCTCGATGAACTGGCCGAGCGGCGGCTGGTCGAAGCGGGCGCGGAGCCGGCGTTCAAGGGGTATCACGGATACCCGGCGACGATTTGCGCGTCGGTGAACGAGGAAGTCGTGCACGGGATCCCGTCGGATCGCGCGCTGGTCGAGGGCGACATCATCTCGATCGACATGGGCGCGAAGCTCGATGGCTTCTACGGCGACTCGGCGGTGACGGTACCGGTTGGCCGGGTGACTCCGGAAGCCGAGAAGCTGTTGCAGGTGACGAAGACCGCGCTCGATCGGGCGGTCGCGGCGGTGAAGGCGGGGGCGCGCGTGTCGGACATCGGCGCGGCGGTCCAGTCCTACGTCGAAGCCAACGGGTTTTCAGTGGTCCGCGAATTCGTGGGCCACGGCATCGGAACGTCGCTCCACGAGGAGCCGCAGATTCCGAACTACGGGACGGCCGGCCGCGGCCCCCGGCTCGAAAAGGGCATGGCCCTGGCGATTGAGCCGATGGTGAACGCGGGCAAGCCGGCGGTGAAGGTGCTGGGCGATGGCTGGACGGCGGTCACGAAAGACAAGGCCCTGTCGGCGCACTTCGAACACACCGTCGTGGTGACCGAAGACGGGTGCCGCGTGTTGACGCTGCCGCCGGACGCGGCGTTCGATGCGGAGCCGGGAATTGGACGAACGGCAGCCGCCGCCGGATAGGACGGCAGAGGGCGTGGTCCTCGAGCTGTTACCGAGCCAGCTGGTTCGGGTCGAGCTCGACGGCCGGCACGTGGTGACGGCGCACCTGGCGAGTCCGGTTGGACGCAATTACGTCAGGGTGATCGTCGGCGATCGAGTACGGGTGGCATTGATGCCCAACGATCCGAGCCGGGCTCGAATCGTCGAGAAGTTGTAAGGCGGCGGTGGCGGGCACCGCCGGCGGCTCGGAGAGCCGCAGGAGAAGCAGCGATGAAGGTTCGAGCGTCCGTTAAGAAAATTTGCGACAAGTGCAAGGTCGTGCGCCGCCGTGGTGTGGTGCGCGTGATTTGCACGAACCAGAAGCACAAGCAACGGCAGGGATAAGGACTATGGCGCGTATTTCAGGTGTCGATCTTCCGCGCACGAAGCGCATCGAGATCGGTCTCACGTACATCTTCGGCATTGGCCGTCACCGCTCGAACGTCATCCTCACCGCCGCCGGGGTCAGCCCCGACGTGCGCGTCAAGGACCTGACCGAAGACGACGTCCGCAAGATCACCCGCGTGCTCGAAGAGCAGGGCGGCGTGGAAGGCGACCTCCGCAAGGAGATCTCGCTCAACATCAAGCGGCTGATTGAAATCGGCAGCTACCGCGGCGGACGTCACCGCCGCAACCTGCCGCTCCGCGGGCAGCGCACCAAGACCAACGCGCGCACGCGGAAGGGCCCGCGCAAGGGCGCGGTCGCCAAGAAGAAGACGGTGTAAGGGATTATGGCCAAAGAACAGGCAGCACAGGGCGCAGACGCGCCTGCAAAAAAGAAGAAGGCGTTCAAGAAGCGCGGTGAGAAGCGCATCGTGCATCACGGCTTCGTGCATGTGCAGGCGTCCTTCAACAACACGCTGATCACCATTACCGACGCCGAGGGCGCGGTGGTGTCGTGGTCGAGTGCCGGCGCGATTGGCTTCAAGGGCTCGCGCAAGGGCACGCCGTTCGCGGCGACCCAGGCGGCGCTGAGCGCCACCAACGCGGCGAAGACGTTCGGCATGCGCTCGTGCGACGTGCTGGTCAAGGGCCCCGGCTCAGGCCGCGAGTCCGCGATCCGCGCGCTGCAGACCGCCGGCCTCGAAGTGCGCTCGATCCGCGACGTCACGCCGATCCCGCACAACGGCTGCCGGCCGCCGAAGCGCCGACGCGTGTAACTCTTAACTGTCGACTGTTGACTGAAGACTGACTGATATATGGCTCGATATAACGGACCCGTTTGCCGCCTGTGCCGCCGCGAGGGCATGAAGTTGTTCCTCAAGGGTGAGCGTTGCTACACCGAGAAGTGCGCGATCGAAAAGCGCAACATGCCGCCCGGCCAGCACGGACGTCTGCGCAAGGCCAAGATGGTCGGCTACGGCGTGCAGCTGCGCGAGAAGCAGAAGGTCAAGCGCATCTACGGCGTGCTGGAAGATCAGTTCCGCCGCTACTTCGAACAGGCCGAGCGCACCCGCGGCGGCATCACCGGCGAGACGCTGCTCCAGCTGCTGGAACGCCGCCTCGACAACGCCGTCTACCGCATGGGTCTCGCGACCTCGCGCGCGCAGGCACGCCAGCTCGTTCGCCACGGCCACTTCCTGGTCAACGGCAAGCGCGTGGACATCCCGTCGTTCTCCCTCAAGTCGGGCGACACGGTGCTGGTCCGCGAAGGCAGCCGCCAGAACCCGACCATCCTGCACGCGCAGGAAGAGGTCAAGGGCCGCGGCATTCCGGAATGGATCTCGCCGGAAGGCGAGCTCGGCGCCAAGGTGGTGTCGATGCCGACCCGCGAACAGATCAACCTGCCCGTGCAGGAACAGCTCATCGTCGAGTTGTATTCGAAGTAATCCGTTTGGAGAGCGGCGGCTTCCGCCGTCGCTTTCTTCTCGCAGCCACGTTCCAGCAGCTTGTCAGGCCTGCAGCGAGCGAACGTGGTCAACAACCGCAGGTCTGGAGGCCACGCTGGTGGCCCGTTAGCGAAGGGAAGTCAGAGATATGTGGAAAGGTTTTCAGCGCCCCAAGCGCCTTGATTTTGAACGCGAGACCCTGACCGACCGGTTCGGCCGCTTCTACGCGCAGCCGTTCGAGCGCGGTTTCGGCACGACCATCGGCAACGCGCTGCGCCGCGTGCTGCTGTCGTCGATCGAAGGCGCCGCGATCACCGCGGTGCAGATCGATGGCGTGCTGCACGAGTTCTCGCCGATCAAGGGCGTGGTCGAGGACGCGACCGACATCATCCTCAACCTCAAGCAGCTGCCGCTGACCTGTCACGTCGACTACACCAAGACGCTGACGCTGCGGAAGGACAAGCCGGGCCCGGTGCGCGCGTCGGACATCGAAGCCGACGCCGACGTCGAAATCCTGGAACCGGATGCGCACATCGCGACCATCGCCGAGGGCGGCAAGCTGCACATGCAGCTGCGCGTCAAGCGCGGCCGCGGCTACGTCGCGGCGGATCGCAACTTCGACGAGGATCTCGGCATCGGCTGGATCCCGATCGACTCGACCCACTCGCCGGTCAAGAAGGTGAACTACCTCGTCGAAGGCGCGCGTATCGGCCAGGTCACCGACTACGACAAGCTGACGATCGAAGTGTGGACCAACGGCTCGGTGACGCCGCGCGACGCCGTGTCGCTGTCGGCCAAGCTGGTCCGCGATCACCTGAACATCTTCGTCAACCTCGAAGACGGTGACGACGAAGCGATTGATTCGGGCTCGGAGCCGGCGCGCGCCGGCGTGTCGAACGAGCACCTCGACAAGAGCGTCGAGGAACTCGAGTTGTCGGTGCGGTCGTACAACTGCCTGAAGAACGCCAACATCCGCACCATTCGCGAGCTGGTCGGCAAGACCGAGACCGAAATGCTCAAGACCAAGAATTTCGGGCGCAAGTCGCTCAACGAGATCAAGGAGATCCTGACGTCGATGGGGCTGAGCCTCGGCATGAAGCTCGACCAGCCCGCCGCCGCAGAATAAACAGTCATGCGTCATCGAAATGCACACCGCAAGCTCGGACGGATTTCCGCGCACCGCACGGCCCTGCTCCGCAATCAGGCGGAAGCGCTGCTTGCGCA
>DATMJU010000529.1:0-3761 GCA_035553795.1 Vicinamibacterales bacterium | reverse complement strand
CCATAGCCAATCTCGCCGTGGCAACGGAAGACTTCGGAGTGCCGGATGCAGCTTGACGCGACGCAGCTCACGCACGTCTCAACGGTGGACGAGCTGATGCGATTTCACACGCGCCACAAGCTGCTGCTGATGGCGCACTCGCCGGAAGCCTATCGAGCGCTCGGGCGAATGGTCGCAGGCGCCACGCGCGAGGATCTCGCGCAACGCCTGGGCGACTATCGAACGGCATTTGCCGCCGCAATCGCGGAACCGCCGACGCGCGGCCGCCACGTCAACGTGCTGCAGCACATCGTCGGATATTTCAGGGATGTCGCGACCGAGCAGGAACGGCGGCACATGGCCGCGGCGATCGCGGACTACGAGCGCAGCGAGGCGCCGCTCGACACGACCGTGACGCTGCTGGCGCAGTACGCGCGGCAGTACGGCGTTCGCTATCTGCTGGACCAGGTCTATCTCGGCTCGCCTCAGTCGGGTTGAGGACCCGGCCGGCGGTCCCAACGGTGCGCTCGCGACGCCGACATTAACTCAGGGGACAACGGTCCCGCGTCGCTCGCCGCGAGATTCGCCGCCACGTGCGCCGGCTTGCGCATGCCCGGAATGACCACGCTGACCGCGGGATTCGACAAGATCCACCGCAGGGCAAACTCCGGCATCGTCATGCCCGCCGGCAGCACTGCACGCAGCGCCTCGGCGTGCGCGACGCTGTCGCGAAGCTTGTCACCGGCGAAATAGACGTTTCTGAAGTCGCCTTCCGGCCACCGGCTGTCGAGCGTCAGCGTGCCGGTCAGCGTGCCCTCATCAAACGGCACGCGGGCAATGACGGCAATGTTCATCGCCTGGCACACGCCGAACAACTCGTCCTCCGGCGCCTGGTCGAACACGTTGTAGACGACCTGCACGGCGTCGATCAGCCCCGTGCGCAACGCGCGCAGGCCGTTCTCCGGCTCCCATCGGTTGATGCTGATCCCGATCGCCTTGATGAGGCCTTCGTCGCGCAGCGCGGTAACGGCCCGCTGCCATCGCGGATCGTCCGCCCACGCGTCGTTCCAGACGTGGAACTGCATGAGGTCGATCGAGGACCGGCCCAGGTTTGCCAGCGTCCGCTCGGTGAACTCGCGAATGTGGTCCGCGGGAAAGACATCGTCGAGCGCGTAGTCAGCGCGCGCGGGCCATTTGCCATTCTTCGGCGGAATCTTCGAAGCGCTGTAAATCCGCTTCTCCGGCGTAGCTCGAAGCAGTTCTCCAAGCAGGCGTTCGCTGTGCCCAGCGCCGTAGGCCCAGGCCGTGTCGAAGAAACTGCAGCCCAGGTCAACGGCTTGCAGCAATGACCGCCGCGACTCTTCATCGTCGGCGCCACTCCACGCGGCCATGCCCCACATGCCATAGCCGATCTCGCCGACCTGCCAGCCCGTGCGTCCAAATGATCGCTGTCGCATCTCAGGTTAAGGATAGTAGGACTTTTCCAACAGATGGTTGATTGGAAAGCGAACCGTGAACACGGTCCCGACGCCAGGCGCGGCCGAGGCTACGATGGTGCCGCCGTGACGGTGAACGATTTCGGCCGCAATGCTCAGGCCAAGGCCCAGACCCGAGGCATGCGAGCGCGCATTCGGGGCGCGATACGAGCGCGTGAAGATGTGGGGCAACGCCTCGGCTGGAATGCCGACACCGTGATCGCGCACACGCAGGAGCGCGGCAGCCTCGCTGACGCTCACTGACACTTCGATGGCGCCGCCGTCCGGCGAATACTTGATCGCGTTGGCAATCAGGTTCTCGACCATGCGCTGCACGCGTTCGGCGTCGGCATCGATCATGACAGGCCCGTCCGGCGGGGTGTAGAGCAGCGGATGTCGCTCGGAGACCCGGTCCATCATGCTGACAATCGGCGCAACCATGGCGCCCAGGTCGTGACGCGCGATCTCGAGCCGCAGGCTGTCGCCGTCGATCTGACGGGCATCGGCCAGGGTTCGCACCAGTGCGGTGGCTCTCGTACTGGCAGTGTCCAGTCGCTTCAGCAGCTGTGCCCAATCGACTTCCGTGTTCGCTCGACGTTGGGCGAATTGCACGGTGTTCCTCAAGACCGATAACGGCGTCGCGAGGTCATGAGTAATCGCTTGGATGAGCGCGTCCAGGTCCTCACGCGCGAGCCGCTCACGATCCGCAGCGGCCTGGGCGACGGCGCGTGCCGACCGCGCTTCGCGCATCAACCCGCTGACCACAATCGCGATGGTGCCAAAGAACACCAGATCGACCGCATCGCGAAAGCCCGAGATCGTTGGCCGCCCTATTGGCTCGCGCAACAGGAGATTGTCCGCGACCACCGCGACGACAGCGGCAACGGCGGCCGGCGTGACACCCCAGCGAATCGCTGCAAAGACGAGGAACAAGACAACGATATGCTCGAGCAAGAACGGTGGCAGATTGAGCCACGCCACCGCAATGATGATGATGATCGGAAATGCGATGGCCGTCGCGTAGCCGGCGAGGGGTTTGGCCTTGAATGGCATCCTTCAACCATATGGATGGCGGCCCGACCATCCTCTTGCCTGCAACGCAAGTGCGCTGCACCCTGCTTCGATTGTGACGTCGATTATACCGGGGATGATGATCCGCCCGTGATCACTTCACCCTTGATGGATGGGCTTCAGCCAGTCTCCCGTCGGCGCTCTCCCGTGCCCCGCGCGTGGCCCGAAGGATGATGGCGGAGTTGTTTCAGGGCACTGGACCTGCGCCGAACGCCCATCCCACGGCCGCAGTTACCAGCAGCGCCACTACGCCCCACGTGGTGACCCTCGCCGCTCCGGTGAGCATCGGCGCGCCACCGATTCGCGAGGAGACGGCGCCGAGCACGACCAGGCAAAGCAACGACACCACCGAGACCGTGGACAGGAGCGCGTCCGCCGGTGCGGCGAGGATCGTCACAATCGGCACGCCCGCGCCAACGGCGAACGTCGCCGCTGACGCGACAGCCGCTTGCAGAGGGCGCGCCGCGAGCGCTTCGGTCAAGCCCAGCTCGTCGCGCGCGTGCGCGGCCAACGCGCCGGTTTCCGTCAGCCGGCGCGCAACGGTTCGAGCCAGGTCGGCGTCCAACCCGCGGCTGACATAAATGCCAGTGAGCTCGTCCTCCTCAGCTTGCGGATCGGTCGCCAGCTCGTGCCGCTCGCGCGCGAGATCCGCCTTCTCGGTATCCGCTTGGGAACTCACCGACACATACTCGCCCGCGGCCATCGACAGCGCGCCCGCGACCAGTCCCGCGACGCCGGCAACCAGGACGTCCTGGCGGGACGCCGCGGCCGCCGCCACGCCCACGACCAGGCTCGCCGTCGACACGATGCCGTCATTGGCGCCGAGCACGGCGGCCCGCAGCCATCCGATTCGTTCGCTTCGATGCCGCTCGTGATGTCGCATCCGGTCCTCGATCAAGCTATCGGGTCGCGGAGGCGCTGGCGTGAGAGCGGCCGAGCGTCTGCTGCAGTCCCCTCGCCAGTTGCGCCTTGTCCGCGGCAGTCAGCCGGGCATGCGCGTGCATCAACTGATAGATTCGGAGCGGCATCTCTCCTTCCAGGACCTCTTCAGCAGCCTCGGACGCCTCCTCTTGTGGCCGCTGCCACTCCGAGAAATTCAGCACGGCACGCCCTTCCGAAACATCGCGCTGTATCAGCCACGAGATCGGGGCCACGCGCGAGTATGGCGGCCACTCCGTTTCGTTGCTGTGACAGTCGAAGCACGCCTGCTTCGCCAGGGTCCGCGTGCCGGGCGAG
>DATMJU010000528.1:0-9254 GCA_035553795.1 Vicinamibacterales bacterium | reverse complement strand
GCGTTGAAGCCGACGCCATCAACACGATGAGCGTGCGCGCCGGCCAGGCCCTGCCCGGCGCGCACGCTCATCGTGTTGATGGCGTCGGCTTCAACGCCGGTCGCGAAGCGGCAGCGCAGCGAATCCGACTCTTCGTCGAACAGGAACAGCGCGCACGTCGAGAACGGCACCAGGTTCGAGAGCTTCGAAGAAATCAGCGCCATCGTGTCAGCGACGCCGAGGCTGGTGCCCATCGTCTGGGCAATTTCGTAGAGCGCGTAGATCTCGCGATGCGCGAGGGCGATGTCCTCGAACACCGTGCTGCTCTTGGTGCCTTCCGGCTGGAAGCCGACCGCCGGGCGTCCACGCTCGTTGGTTGGCTCGAGTGACAGCCGCCGCGGCGTGGCGGTCTCGATCGTCCCCGCGGCCGCTTCCATTTCCGCCGCCATCTTCACGAACATCTGCACGACGGCCGGATCCAGCGCGCGACCCGCTTCCTGTTGCAGGAGGGCGAGCGCGGCTTCGGGTGTCATGGCCTTGTGATACGGGCGGTCGGAAGTGAGCGCGTCGTAGTAGTCGACTACGGAGAGGATGCGCGCGCCGAGGGGAATCTCTTCGCCCTTGAGCCCCTGCGGGTAGCCCTTGCCGTCCCAGCGTTCGTGGTGGCTGAGGATCAGCGGCGCCACGGGGTACGGGAACGGCACCGCGCTGATGATCTCGGCGCCCACCTGCGGGTGCACGCGAATCTTCTGGAACTCTTCCTGGGTCAGCGGACCCGGCTTCGAGAGAATGTGCTCAGGCACCGCGAGCTTGCCGATGTCGTGGAGCAGCGCCGCCGTCTTGACACCCTGGATTTCGGTGTCCGACATGCCGAGGCCCCGCGCGATGCTCGTCGCGTAGACCTGCACGCGGCGGATGTGCGACTGCGCGGTTTGATCCTTGGCGTCAATGGCGAGCGCCAGCGCTTCGATGGTGGCGAGGTGCAGATCCGCCATCTCCTCGACGTGCCGCCGTTCGTCGTCAATGCGGCCGAGATAGACCTTGTAGGTGCGATAGGTGATGTAGAGCGGGGCGGAGGCGAGCAGCAGCAGCCACACGCCGGAGGTCATCACACCCCAGGTGAAGATCGCCGCGGCGCCGGCGCCCACGAAGTAGCTCGGCGCGCTCCACAGAAAATTCTGGTTCCAGACCGCCAGGAACGACTGGCGCGTGGCCAGCGCCACCGCAACCGCGATCAGGCAGGTGTTGAAGACGAAGTAGACGGTGGCGGCGCCGACCAGCGGGCGGGCGATGCCGGCGACGTCATGCGCGAGCGATCCCGGAATTCCGCCGAGCATCAGGTACGCAAAACCCGACGCCTGCACGGTGATGGCGAGGCACGCCATGCTGAACAACGTGCGGTAGACCGGATTCTTTGTCTTCATCCGGAACGTGCATTGGCTCCACGCGCTTGTCACCGCCACGAGCATGGTTTCGTTGGGACCCAGCACGAGCAGCGCCGCGAAGTCCACGGCGTAAGAGACCGACATCGTCGAGCCGCTCTTGGCAAGCGGCAAGCTCACCTTGAACGCGGACGTGACGGCAGAGGTGATGAGGAGTACGGCGAAGAGCGACGGATTGGTGAAGGTGGCGCGAGGACCAAGCAACACTACGAGCACTGCGCCAAGGAAGATCGTGGCGCCAACGTAAAGGCGTGCAGGCAGCGGCAAGGAGCGCATGGGCGCGTAGGTCTTAGTTTACGAACCCCAAACCGCCTTGGCTCGACTGGCCGTCACCGCGTCTGGCCAAATCGGACCGCGACTGAATTTCGTGGGGCGCTGGGGGGCGCGTGTGTTCTTCACGACGGACGGAGAATATATGACCAAAGAGTCACATGACAACAAAAAACAGAACACGAGCCAATACATTCGGAGACTAATTTCTATTAACTGCTTTGTTTTTAGTTATTTAGTGTAGCGGTTCTGTGCCCATGAAAGTGTGCAAAATAGACCTTCGAAGGCACTAAATGACATGACAGTAAACGACAATATGGCCCGAATGGGTCATGGCTCAGCTGGCAGGCCTGCCCCGTCGTCGTGACCCGCCGGCGGCGGGTTCAAGGCCGTACTCGTCGATCTTTCGATACAGCGTGCCCCGGCTGATGTCCAGCACCTTGGCCGCCTCGAGCTTGTTCCACTCCGTCGCCTCGAGGACGCGGATGATGTGTGCCCGTTCGGCGTCACGCAACGAGGGCAGGCGCGTCGAGCTTTCCTCGGGGCGCGGCATGGCGTGTCCGTGCAGGAACTCGATGTCGGCGGCGCGGATCGCGCGGCCAGGCGCCGACAGTGCGGCGCGCGACACGGTGCTTTCCAACTCGCGAATATTGCCGGGCCAGTGGTACGACGTCAGTAGATCCTGCGCCTCCGCCGTGAATTGCTTCGCATCGAGCGGCAGGCCGTTCGACGCGCAATAGCGGCCGAGGAACCGGTTGGCCAGGACCGGGATATCGACCGCGCGTTCGCGCAGCGACGGCAGGCGGATCGCAAAGGCGTTGATGCGGTAGTAGAGGTCTTCGCGGAACCGGCTCTCGCGCACGAACATGTCGAGCGGCCGGTTGGTCGCGGAGATGAGGCGGAAGTCGACGTGGATGGATCGATTGCCGCCGAGGCGCTCGAATCGCCGCTCTTCGAGCACGCGCAACAGCTTGGCCTGGGCCATCAGCGACATGTCGCCGACTTCGTCGAGGAACAGCGTTCCGCCGTTGGCCATCTCAAGGCGGCCCGGCTTGCGATCGTGCGCGCCGGTGAACGCGCCCTTCTCGTAACCGAAGATTTCCGACTCGAACAGGCTGTCGGGCAGCGCCGCGCAATTGACGGCCTGGAAGTTCTCGGGGCCGCGCCTCGACAGCTCGTGGATCATGCGCGCCACGACTTCCTTGCCCGCGCCGGTCGGGCCGAGGATCAGCACCGAGATGTCGGACTTGGCGGCGGTGCGAATCCACTCGAAGATGGCGAGCATCTTCTCGTCGCGGCCGATCATCTCCCGGAAGCGCTGCACCGACGGAGACGACTCTTCGATGCCGAGGTTGGCGCGGCCTTCGAGGAAGGTCTCGAGCAGCCTGGCCACCGCGTCCTGCTCTGGCTTGATCGCGCCATAGGTGGGCGGATCGCCGGCGGTCCTGGCCACGACGCCAAACTCCACCAGTTCCTTGACGCAGTTCTCGACATCAAGGCGCATGCGGCCGAAGGCCTGCATGATCGCATCGGTATCGAACGACTCGCCGGGCCGCGCCGTCAGGAAACGCAGGATGCCGGCACGCAGCGGGGACTGAACGAGGGTCTTGAAGCGGGTCTCGAGGTCGTTCGGCTCGGGACGCTGTCCGCCGGCACTCGCGCGCCGAGCGGCGAAGGTCACATCATCCACGAGCTGCCTCTCTTGCGCCGCTCGCGCCGCCGTGGCCGTTGCCAGGCGCGCGGTAAATCTGCGTTTGATACTGCTCGACCAGCTGTTTCATGCGGACCGCGTCGGCCTTCCGGTGGCCGTGGCACACCACCGGAGACGCACCGCCGGTCGTCTCGATGACGACATCTGAGAACAGGAGGTTGGTGTCGATGCTGACCGAGGCCACGTGGACAATATGGATCGAATGTTCTTTTCGGCCGAACAGCTCTGGCGTGTAGTGAACGACCGACGTTGGCGTGATGAGCACCTGCGTCGGGAACCACCGGTTGCCGCGTGACCACCGGCTGGCGCGGAACAGGTCGCCCTCCGCGAAGGGCCGCCCCTTCCACCAGAAGAGCAGTCCCAGCGCAACGATGATGGCGGCCAACACGCCCGCCGCCGGAATCCAGAGGCCGTCAGCCACGCCCAAGATGCTAACCTAAAGCGATGCCGTACCGTTCCCCAGGCGCGCCCAAAGGCGCGAAATCGTTCCTCAAAGGCAAACCGATCCGTTATTACCGGCCGAAGGGCAGTGCGGCGGTGCGTCAGCTGATCGACGAAGGCTTCCAGGCGTTCAATGCCGCGCGTCTCGGCGAGGCGTGCCGCATCTTCAGCGACAAGATGCTGTCGAAGCAGCACGACACGACGATCGCGCTGACGATTGCCGGCGCACTGACGCCTGCCGGACTCGGCGGCTGCATCATTTCGCTGATGGAGCGCGGGCTGATTGACTTCGTCATCAGCACCGGCGCCAACCTCTATCACGATCTGCATTACGCGTTGAACTTCACGCTGCGCCGCGGCTCGCCGTTCATCGACGATCGCGTCCTCTATAACGAGGGCGTCATCCGCATTTACGACGTGCTGTTCCCGGCGCAGGTGCTGCTCGACACCGACACCTTCATCCGCGACTTCCTGGTGAAGAGCGGCATGGAAGGGCCGGTGTCCACGGCGGAGTTGCACGAGGCGCTCGGCAAGCACCTGCTGAAGGTGCGCCCGGGCTGCGCGAAGTACTCCGTGGTGGCCGCCGCGGCGAAGTACGGCGTGCCGATCTACACTTCGTCACCTGGCGACAGCTCAATCGGCATGAACATCGCCTACCACGAGCTGATCAACCGCAGCACGCTGCAGGTCGATCCCAACAAGGACGTCAACGAGGTCTGCGCGATCATTCGCGCCGCGGAGAAGAACGGCTGCGTGATTCTCGGCGGCGGTTCACCGAAGAACTTCTACCTGCAGGGGCAGCCCACGTTGTGGGAGGTCTACGGCATTCTCAAGGGCGGCAACGACTACTTCATCCAGATCACCACCGATTCAGTCGTGTGGGGCGGGTTGTCGGGCGCGACCCCGGCCGAAGCGGTCAGCTGGGGCAAGGTGAATCCCGGCGTGCTCTCCGACACCGCCGTCGCCTACTGCGATTCGACGATCGCGTTTCCGTTGTTCTGTGAGTACGCGGTCGGCCACAAGAACGGCAGGCGCGCGCGCAAGGGCCTGCTGGGCAAGCGCACCCAGCTCGTCGCCGAACTCGAGAAAGAAGCGCGCAAGAAGATCAAGAAGGCGAAGAAGTAGAACCGAATCCGAATTCCGAATTCCGAGATCCGACATCTATGGGAACCCTGTCGTCGGAACTGGGGCCCGTCGCGGACGCCATCGGTGACCGGCCGCGTGTCTACGCGGACGCCAACGTCCCGGCCGGCATCGTGGCGCACATGCGCGATCGCCTGCGGTGGGACGTGCTGTTCGTGATGGACCATCCCGATCTGCGCCGCGCCAGGGACGCCGAGCACTATCGCCTGGCGCGCCAGTTGCGCCGCACGCTCATCACCCTGGATCGCGACTACCTCGACGACCGCAAGTTTCCCCCTTCGCTTGGCGCCGGGGTGCTGGTGCTGGCCGCGCCCGACGAACGCGCGCTGGCGCACCTGCTTACCCGGCTTGACGCGCAACTGTTCGCCGGTGAAGCATTGCCTCTTGACGGACGCAAGCTGCACGCGCACTCTGATTGGGCCGCAGAGACGGAGCCGCAGAAGGCACAGAAGGCGCAGACAAAGCAGATAAATGAGTGACCTGATTCTCGGCGTTGACGTATCCGACGTGATCGCGCGCCTTGCCGTCGTGCGCGGCGGCGAGATCGTGTCGCGTGGCATCGTGGCCTCGAACAAGACGGCGGCCATCAAGGACGCGGCGAAGAAGGCCCTGTCCGGCGGCAAGGCGGCCGCCGTGACCGTGGCCACGCCGTCGGCAAGTGATGCCGTCCCTGCGGAATTGTCAGACGCGCTGCTCGCCGCCACGGCCAAGGGCACCGCCATCACGCCAATCGCCGCAGGCACGGCCGCAGCCATCGCCGAGCACCGGCTCGGAGCCGCCGTCGGTGCGGCGCAGATGGTGGCGTTCTCGATCGCCGAGCATGTCACCGCCGGTGTGCTCATTGACGGACGCCCGTGGCGAGGCGCTCACGGTCTCGCATCCTCGGTCGGCTGGCTGGCCCTCAATCCGGTGGAGCGCGAAGACTATCGCCGCTACGGTGGCCTCGAAGCCGAAGTCGCATCCGCGGGCATCGTGCGCCGCTTCGTGTGGCGCATCAAGTCCGGCGATCGCTCGCGTGTCGCCGATCAGGTCAACGGCGATTTCGCGAAGATCACCGCGGCGGACATCCTGCAGGGCGCGCGCTCCGGAGACGGCGTGTCGATCTCGGTCGTGCGCGACACCGCGAAGTACATCGGCATGGCGGTCGCCAACCTCGGCGCGATGCTGGATCCAGAGGTGATCGTGCTGGGCGGCATCATCGCCTCGTCCGGGGACATCATGCTCGAGGCGATTCGCACGGAGACCGCTCGCCGCCTGCCGCCGCAGCAGGTCGACCAGGTCCGCGTGGTGCTGTCGACGCTCGGCGACGATGCGGTGGCCATTGGCGCGGCGTTGTCCTCCGCGCGCAAATGATCGCGCTGACCGGCGCTGAGATCGTCCTGCACGATCGTGTCCTGAGCGGCGCGGCTCTCCTCATCGACAACGGCCAGATTCAAGACGTCAGACCTCACCAGGAAGCGATTCCTCCAGGCGCATCCGTGTTCGATCTCACGGGCCACTTCATCGCGCCCGGCTTCGTCGACGTGCACGTCCACGGCATCGAGGGCATCGACGTGCTCGAGGCTCCGGACGCGGTGGCGCGCGTTGCCGAGCGGTTGCCGAAGTATGGCGTCACGGCATTTTGCCCGACGACGATAGCGTGTCCGCCGGATGCGCTGACCACCTTTCTCGACGCGGTTGCCGCGGCGCAGTCAGCTCACGCCGCGAAATCGGCCCGCGTACTGCCCGCGCACCTCGAAAGCAACTTCATCAACTCGGATTGGAAGGGCGCGCAACCTGCGTCGTGCTTGCGCACGCTTCAAGGCGCCTCAGCAGCTTCGGGTGCCTTCAGTGCCAGGGACGTCCTCGACGTCATCGCCGCGCGCCGTTCGGCCGTTGGCATCGTCACGCTCGCGCCGGAACTGCCTGGCGGACTCGAACTCGTGCGCGACCTCGTCTTGGCCGGCCACCGCGTGTCGATCGGCCACACCGGCGCGACCTATGAGGAAGCGAAGGCGGCGATTGCGGCGGGCGCGCGTCACGCGACGCACCTGTTCAATCGCATGTCGTCGATCACGTCGCGCTCGCCCGGGGTGGTCGGCGCTGTTCTCGAGTCGAACCAGGTCACGGCCGAGATCATTTGCGACGGACACCACGTGCATCCGTCGCTCGTGGCGCTGGCGGTCCGCACCAAGTCGATCTCACGCATCATGGCGATCACCGACGGCACCGCCGCGGCGGGACTCCCGATCGGTTCACGCGCCCGGCTCGGCGAGCAATCGATCGTCGCCGGCGAGAAGACCGCCTTGCTCGAGGACGGCACCCTCGCCGGAAGCACTCTCACGATGGACGGGGCGTTCAGAATGCTGCTGGGTATTGGATTCACGGTCTGGGAAGCGTCCCGGATGTGCGCCGGCACCCCCTGCGAGGCGATGAATCTCACGGACTCCGGGGCGATCGCCGCCGGGCAGCGAGCCGACCTGGTCGTGCTGGATCGCGAGTTCCGGGTCAAGCAGACCTATATCGCCGGTCAGCCGGCTCTGTAGCCGTCCGGAACCCGGAACCCGGAACCCGTAACCCTGAATTCCGTCTACTGTCCTGAGGTAGTCATGAGGTTTGCAGCACTTGCGCTCGTTTCCACGACCCTGCTGGCGGGTTGCGAGGTCAATCTCAACACCGAAGGCCTGTCGGCGCGGGAGGTCAAGACCTTCAAGGTGACCGGCCAGGCGGAGCTGGCGCTCGACACGTTCGACGGCGCCATCGAGCTGCATTCCTGGGACAAGAACGAGATCGAAGTCGAGATCGAAAAGCGGGCGATGGAACAGGTGCTGATCGACGAGATCAAGGTGGACGCCCAGCAGCAGGGCGACAAGATCACCATCAAGGTGACCGGCCCGAAACGCACCGAGTATCGCGGCGTCACCATCGGCATGCACATCTCGCCAACCGCGCGTCTCCGCGTCGCGGTGCCGAGGAACATCAACATTCACGCGGTGAGCGGCGACGGGTCGATCCGCGCGGAAGCGATCGAAGGCCGCATCGTGCTGAACACCAGCGACGGTTCGGTGACCGGCACGCGCCTTGGCGGCGACATCCAGATTCGCTCGGGTGATGGCGCGATTCGCCTCGACAACGCCACCGGCAAGCTTGATCTCGAGACGACCGACGGCAGCATCGGCATCGAGGCACAGCCGTCAGTGCTGCGCGCCCATACCGGAGACGGCTCGATCCGCGCGACCATCGAGGCCGACACGGTGATGACCGACAACTGGGAACTCACCACCAGCGACGGTAGCGTGGTCCTCAACTTGCCGAGTGTGTTCAACGGGGAGCTCGACGCGGAAACCAGCGATGGCACGGTCCGGACGAACCATCCGCTCCTCGAGGACGATCGCGAGCGACGCCGCGACGGCGAGAACGGCGACGAGCGCCGCGAGCGTCGACGCACGCTGCGCTCGAAGCTCGGCGACGGCGGCAAGATGTTCAAGATTCGCACGGGAGACGGGTCGATTCGCATCGAGCGCTAAGGGCCGCAGATTGGATCCACCGATTAGGGTCCACCGATTAGGGTCCACCGATTACGATCCACCGATTAAGATCCACCGATTAGGGTCCACAGATTTAGATCCACCGATTTAGATCCACCGATTAGGGTCCGCCGATCTATCAAGGCTTGCGGGCGCGCGACAGTTCCTTGCCGGCTTTCTGAAAAGCATCGACGGTGGCGCGGATGACGGTGCGGCGCGTCGCATGCGTGCGCCACGCGGCGTAGACATGACGTCGCAGCGCCGGCTCCGACGGAACGACCGTCACACCCTTTGGAACGGCGCCGCGGCCAAGTCGCGGCAGCACGCAACACCCGAGGCCGGCTGCCACGAGCGCCAGCTGCGTTTCGTACTCGCCGGCGGTGTGCGCAATGCGCGGCTCGTGCCCTTGCGAGCGCAGCGTATGCATCAGGAAGTCGTGGCAGATCGAGCCTGACGGCCACGCGATCCACTCTTCACCGGCAAGATCGCTGAGGCGCACCGTCTTCGCCTTGCCGAGCCGATGTCCTGGCGGTAACGCAATGTCAGCCACGTCATCAAAGAGGGGAGCCTTGGTCAATCCCTCCGGCAACGCAATCGGGGCATTCTGCCAGTCGTTGATGATGATGATGTCCACGTCGCGGCGCACGAGCCGCGGAATGGATTCGTGCGGCTCCTGCTCATGAAACGTGACCGCCAGTTGCGGATAGGTGCTGCGCAGCGAGCGGATGGCTTGCGGCGCGAGTCCGCGAGCGGCGGTGGCAA
>DATMJU010000527.1:0-9095 GCA_035553795.1 Vicinamibacterales bacterium | reverse complement strand
GCCGACATACGAAATCGGCGCTAACGGCGGATTCGCAGCACCAAACACCTTCGTCAGGTTAGGCCCGATCGCCGTGAGGCCCGCCTGCTCGACAACCAGGACTCCGGGTTCAGTCAAGACCTGGTAATTGGTTTGCGCCGGCACGTTGGCAGTCGTCGAATAGGACCCCACCGGGCTGGTCGCAGTTCGGTTGGACGAGATCGTCACTCCGATCACGGCAGCGGCGGTGTCGCCAGGCGCCAGACCCGAGTGAACGTTGCTCGGAACCGTCGATACGACGTACGCGATCGCGGGCGTGGGCGCGCCATAGGCGACGCTCGCTGCCGACGGCTTCACCACGGCCGGCCGCGGTTGAACCATCATGCCAATCGTCGTTGAGGATTCGTCGACTGCGCCCGGGTTGTAGTGACCGGTCACCGCGACCAATCCGCCGTTCGGCGGCCGGACCGTGATCGCCGCCACGCCATTGGACACGCTCGCATTACCCAGCGTCGTGGCGCCGGCCTTGAAGACGACGAGACCTGCCGGCACCGGGTTACCCGTTACAGTGTTCGAGACGCTCGAGGTCAACGTCACGTCCTGGCCGTAGACCGGCATCGCCGGGGTGTTGACCAGGGTCATGCGCGTCATCGGGCCCGTGACCACGGGTACCGTCACCGAGGCGTTGGCCGCGGTATACGGTTCGCCAACATTCGGCGTGAAGGTCAGCTTGTACTCATTGAAGCCCAGGGTCGGAGGCGTGTCGGTGTACACGACCTCGCCGTCAACACCCGGAATGCCGGTCAACACCACCGGAGTGCCGTTGCTGGAGCCATTGCTGCTGCGGGTGAACGTCGTGGTGCCGGCCGCCGGCAGCCCGCCAACGTCAACGCGGGTCGTGAACGAGATCGGCTGGTTCACGTAGGCCGGGTTCTGCGACGGCTCGATCGTGACCTTGGTGTTGGTGAGCACCAACTGGAATTGATAGGCCTCGTTCACGAAGTGGCGGGCCTGCGACGCCACGGTGGTGCACTGCAGCAGGTCGGCTCGCACCAGGTCGCCGTAGTCCACGCCGATGACCGGGAAAATGTTGCTGACCAGCCCCTTGGTGGGCGGTCCATTCCGCAACGCGACGCGCGGCGCTCGATTGTCTTCGAACACGTGGATCTGGAACGACGCCTGATCGTCGATGCCCGCGGGAGTGCCTGCGTACTCGGAATTCATGGGATAGAAGTTCACGCTGTCCCACTGGAAGACGGCGGTCCGGTTCGGCGCCTGCCCAACAATCGCGTACGACATGGGGCCGCTGGACTTGGGCGATCCGCCAGCACGCGTGTCGTGGTCGGCCCAGAAACCCGCAAGCACGGGTCCGATCTCCGTCTGAATCGGCGGGCACGTGCCGTCCCACGCGGAGATGCCCTGCTTGAATGAGAGCAGCCCGTTGTTGTTCAGGAACACCGTCGGATATTCCTTGTCGAGAAACCGCACCGGCCACGGTATGACATTGCCAGGGCCGGCGTTCGACGACAGCGCGAAGTAACAGTCATCGCAGCGCGACGTCACCGTCGGCTGCGACAGGTGAATCCACTCGTAGGGCGTCTCGCTCGGGTGCTGGGTCATGCGCGACTGCGCCTGCGGATGCCGCACGTAGGCGCCGCTCGGCAAGATAGCCTTGTAGCTGCCGTCGGGCAGCTGCGTCAGTTGCCCCGAATACGCGATCATCGTCAGCGGCACCGCGTGCGAGGACGTGACGCGCTCGGTCGTCTGTCCGACGAAGTCGATCAACGTGTCGCTGAGCAACTCGCCGCCCTGCCCGTCTCGCACCTGCAGACTGCCGCCCCCGCCGCCAGAATCAAAGATGTTCTCGAACGTGCGCATCCGCACGGTGGCGTCGAAGCTCGTGTAGTCCGGATTGACGGTCCCGCCGGATGCGTTCACGGGCACCGCCGTCGTCACTGTTGAGTAACCGCGCACAATCCTCGGAGCGCTGTTGCTGCCTTGAAACCGATCGCTGCCGCTATAGGCGGCGGTGAGCGCGGTCAGCAGCGCCTGGTTGTTCGTCGCCGCGGAGGGCGTGGTGAAGGTCAGCACGGCCTCGCCGTTCACCACCGGGGCCGAGACGTTGCCACTGAGCATCGGGTCGTGCACGGTCACGATGCCGCCGGTCACGTTGCCGCCGCTCACGCTCGCGCGCATCGTCCACACCGGCTGGCCAAGGCGGGTGCCGAGGTCCAGCGTGTAGTCGGTCGTCGTCGCCAGCTTCTGGTAGCTGCCGAGCGTGGTCGTGCCAGAGCTGGGCCTCGTGTAGGTGGTCGAGTTCACCAGCCGCCCCAGAAACGCGGCGCGGATCATGTGGGGACCGGGCGACACCGGAACCGACAACGACGCGGTTGATCCTGAGACGGAGCTCAGCCCGACCGGCTGACCATCCACAAAGAACAGTACTTTTCCGCCCGCGACGCCGGTTCCCGAGACGGACGCAGTCATCGAAAGCGTGCCAGAGCCTGACGCCGACACGGTCGTCATCGTGGTGTTGACGGTCGGCGGCGCGAACGTGGTTGGGCTGAGCGGTGTCCGGTTGACGGTGACGCTTCTCGAGCCTCTACCTGGTGGCGACGTTGGACTGCCCGAGAACGTCGCGTCGACCTTGTAGCTCATGCCGGGAGGAATGAATGCCGAGTCAGTAATCGGGAAGGCCATGCTCGGCGCCCGAATCACTGCTACCGACGACCCGTCATTGACACGCACGACGGGGGCATCGCCCACCGGCACGCCGTCGAGTGCAAACGCGACTGTCCCGCCCGATACGTTGCCGGACGCTGATACCGAAGCCAGCAGCCACTCGTTGTCGAGCACGAACGGCTCAATCACCACCGAGGCATTGCCCGAGTCAATGACCTTCGTGATCGAACTCGGAATGATCAGCGCGTTGCTCGGCAGGTACGCGGCCGTGATGGTATGCGTGCCGTCCTGCATCGACTGCGTGAGCACAGCCTGACCATTGACGACGGGAACGGTACCGCGCACGACGTTGTTGCTCGTGAACCGGACCGAGCCATCCGTGATCACGCGCCCCGGTGCCGTAATCAATGCCGTCCACGTCGCAATCCGCGCGTTGATGGGAGGCGGCGGGACCACCTGGGTAGACACGTCAACAGTGAGATCGATCGAGGACTGGAGTGCGAACGCGGGTGTCACATACGTCACCGGGCTCACGGTCGGCTGGTAATGCGGCGACGGCCCGGACGTGAACTCAGCGCCGAACGCGTGCATGGCGGCGATGTCGAAGCCGACCGTGAACGTGGCTACGCCGTCGACAACTGGCGCGACCAGCGGCGACGCGTTCTGTCCGGGAATGACCCTGTTCAACTTCACGCTGCCGCCATCGCCGACAACCGGCAAGCCGCCCGCAGTGACGTGCACATTCAGTTGCTGCGCCTGCCCGACCAGCGGCGCACCGGGCACCAGCTCGATCTCGGCGGACGTCGTCGGGCCGGCGGTCTCCATGTAGGCGACCGCGAAATTCGTCATGGTCGCGTTCTGGCCGGAGTTGGCGGCGAACCATAACGTGTAGTTCTTCCGGGCGCCGAGCGAATCAACGTCACCTGCATCCACACCCGTGACCAACTTGGCGGAGCCGTTGAGCGGCAGCGGCGCAGGACGCGCGTCGGCCGGCGGTCCATAGGTCGACGTGTACATCACGACGGGAGGAGCGCCGTTCTCCGAAAGCTGCGCCTGGAAAGACATCGGTGAGGCGTTGCCGGCGCCATACACATACCGCGCCGCGGACCAGTCAACGATGAGAACGCGATTCGGCGCCGCGCCCTCCCACCAGTACTTGACCGTGGAATTCAGCTCGGCGTGAAAGGCCAGCAGCGCGCGCTGAGGCGTCGATGACGAGGGCGCCGGCAGCGCGTCAACCTTGCGGACACCCGCGGTCGGATCGAACGCGACGTAACCGTCATCGCTGAGCAGAATCTTGGAGTACGACGTGCCATAGAACGGGATGCCGAACGGCAACTGCACTTCGGCCGTCTGCGTGCCGGCGGGAAGTGTCGCCGCGCTGGCGTTGGTCCGCAGCGCATACTGCGACTGTTCCACCTTGTAGATCGCGTTCTCGGGAACGTCGACCGGCGCGCTCGCAGCGCTCACCCGCAGGTAGGGCCACAGGTCGGGCATCATTCCCGCCATCACGGCTACCAAGGCAATGAGCGCCAGGCGCAAGGTGACCCATGACGACACACGAGTCGCCTGGGCCGGTGGAATGGGGGAAATCCGCATCGGCAGGTCCTGATTGGAACTTGTTGAAATAATTGGCCTTATGGCCGGTGGCGATTCTAGCGGCCAACCCGTCTGTGGGCAACACAATTCTGGCCAACTTTTCACAGTTCTGGCGGTCTGATACCTTCTGGCTCCATGTCAACCACTGTCGGTTTCATCGGTTTGGGTCTCATGGGCAAGCCCATGGCCCGCAATCTCCTGAAGAAGGGTTTTTCGGTCGTCTGCCATAGCCGCAGCCGCGGACCGGTTGATGAACTCGTCAATGAGGGCGCCACCGCCGCGAACTCGCCCGCCGACGTCGCAACGAAGGCGTCAGTCATCATCACGATGCTTCCCGATGGTCCCGACGTCGAGAAGGTGATGGAGGGAGCCGATGGCGTATTCGGCGCGATGGCCAAAGGCACGGTGATCGTCGACTCCAGCACCATCGCGCCGGCGATCGCGCGTCGTCTGGCCGCGCGAGCGAAGGAGTTGGGGGCTTCCCTGCTCGATGCGCCGGTAAGCGGCGGGGAGATCGGCGCCATCGACGGCACGCTCACCTTCATGGTGGGCGGTGACGCGGCAGCCCTCGAGTCCGTCCGCGAGATCCTGGGCGCCATGGGCAAGCCCGAACGCATCGTCCACGTGGGCAACTCAGGCGCGGGTCAGATCTGCAAGGCGTGCAACCAGATCGTGCTAGGTGGAACGATGTCGGTGGTCGCGGAGGCGATTGCGCTGTCGCGCAAGGCGGGCGTCGACCCGATGAAGGTGCGTGCGGCTTTGATGGGGGGCTTCGCGCAAAGCCGCGTCCTTGAAGTTCACGGCGAGCGCATGATCACCGGCAACTGGAAGCCAGGCTTCAAGGCAAAGTTGTTCAAGAAGGATCTCGGCATCGCCATGAATACGCTCAGCGAGTACGGCGTGCCCGCGGCGACCAGCGCCGTCGTGCAGCAACTGGTCAACGCGCAGATCGCGGCCGGCGAGGGCGAAGAGGACTACTCGGGCATCGCGAAAGCGATCTTCAACCTCGCGAAGCTCTGAACCGGGACAGATTGAACAGGTCGATGGGATGCCGTGTCGTCCCATCGATCGCCAGGTCGACGAGTATCTCTCCGATCACGCTCGCAAACTTGTAGCCGTGCCCAGAACACGGTGAAGCGAGCGTAACATTCCGAAAGTCTGGATGCTGCCCGATCACAAAATGATGATCCGGTGTGAGCGTGTACTTGCAGGACACCGTCTCCACCAGCGCTCCGCGCGCCAGCGCAGGGATACAGGGCGCCAACGCCGCCCGCATCGCTGCTTCGCTCTTCACCTTTGATCGAAAGAACGCCACTTTGACCCGCCCATCGGCGTCGGCAGGAAAACCGTAGAACTGCACGCCATCGCCCAGGTCCCAGATGTAGATCGGGAATCGGTCGGGCGCGAACGGCGCTTCCCCGCCGGCGGGCTCAAACCAGTGCAGTTGCTGCGGCTCGACTTCGAGAGGCAGCCATTCAATCTTGAACAGCTCCGCCGCCCACGATCCTGGGGCGAGGATCAAACGCTCGCATTCGTAGCGGCCTCGCGATGTGCGCACCTCGATGTGACCGGTTGCCGAGGCGTCCCAACTTTCAACGCGCTCATCGAAATGCACGTGAGCGCCGTTGTCAACGGCGGAATCGAGATGCGCGCGGATGGCCTCCTCGGGAAACACGATGCCGGCATCCTGTTCGAACAGGGCCACGGTATGCGCGTCAGGCGTCAAGGCCGGAAAGCGACGGCGAATGGCCGCCGCGTCGAGCAGCTCGTGCGCGAGATGGTGCTCACGCGCGCTCCGCAGGCTGCCGCTGACCACCTCGCTGTCCGGTGAGCCGATCATCAATCCGCCGGTCATCTGCAATAGCCGGCGCCCGGTGTTCTCCTCGAGCTTCCGCCACAACTCATAGGCACGGCGCAGCAGCGGGACGTAGGCGGGATGCTCGAAGTACGCGAGCCTGATGACCCGGGATCGGCCGTGGCTCGATCCCTGGTCGTGCGCGGGTTGAAACTGCTCGATTCCCAGCACGCGCTTGCCGCGCGCCGAGGCATGCGCGGCGGCGGCGCTGCCCATGCCGCCGAGGCCGACGACAATCACATCGAATCGCGCCAAAACGCATGTAGCATGCCACCGATGGCGCGTCTCCTCATCCTGTTTTTCTTCAGCGGTTGTGCCGCACTGATTTACGAAACCGTCTGGTTCTATCTCGTGCAACTGGTCGTCGGCGCTTCGTCGCTTTCCGTCGCAGTGACCCTGAGTTCGTTCATGGGCGGCATGGCGCTGGGTAGCTGGCTGGTGCCCAAGCTCACGCCATCACACCTGCACCCGCTTCGCGTCGTCGCCATCCTCGAAGCAGGCATCGCGCTGTTCGGCGCGGCTATTCCGCTCGCGCTCCCCTACATCCAGCAGGCGTACATGACGGTGGCCGAGCCGGGCGCAAATGCCATCGCGTTGCGCGCGATCGTCTGCACCTTGGTGCTCGTGCCTCCGACGATGTTGATGGGCGCCACGCTGCCGGCCATCGCCAGGTGGCGATCGAGCGAAGACGAAGCCGGGTCGGTTGGGCTGCTGTACATGGCCAACCTCGCCGGTGGCGCGACGGGCACCGTGCTCGCGGGCTTCTACCTGTTGCGCGTCCACGACACGGTCATCGCGACCTACGTGGCCGTGGCGATCAACGTGCTGATCGCGGTCGCATGCTTCCTTTGGGCGGGTAAGGCAGCCAGGGCTGGTGAGTATGGAGAAGAGAAGCCCTCACCCGCCCTACCAGACCTGCCAGCCCTACCCGCATCTATCTACGTCGCCTCCGGACTTTCAGGCCTTACCGCATTGGGCGCGGAGGTCGTCTGGACGCGGCAACTCTCGTTGCTGTTCGGCGCAAGCGTCTACACGTTCTCCTTGATCCTCGCGGTATTCCTGGCGGGCCTCGGCATTGGCGGCTTCGCCGGATCGAAGATCGCGCGACGAGCCACCAGCCCTCTCACGATGCTGGCGACCACGCAGATGCTGCTCGCGATTGCCATCGCCTACGGCGCGTGGGCCATCGTCAATCTGTTGCCCGCGTGGCAGCCCCGAGCGGCCTTCCTTCCTGCAGTGTGGAAAGATCCAGCCTACGCCTTCGCGTTCGACGGATTGCGCTGCGCGGTCGCCATGCTTCCGGCCACGCTGCTATGGGGCGCAAGCTTTCCGCTCACGCTGGCGTGTGCCGAACGACAACGCCACAGCGCTGACGCCGATTTCAGCACGCTCGTCGCGCGCATCAATGCCACCAACACGCTGGGCTCGCTCACCGGCGCGATCGCGTTTACGCTGGTCGGGATTCCGATGCTCGGCAGCCACGTCGCGCAGCAGGTGCTGGTCGCGCTGGCCGGCGTCAGCAGCGCGGTCTTGGTATGGATGACAGCCGCTCGCGTGCCGCGCCTGGCCGCGGCCGTCGTGACGGTGGCCGTCGCCGCCCTCGTGGTGCCGGCTGTGCCCTCTCGCTTGATCGCGTACGGCCGTTCGGTCGATTCGTGGGATTCAATCAAGAGCTTCCTCTATCTCGCGGAGGGCGCGACGGCGTCCGTCGCCGTCACCGAAGGCGTCGGCGGTGCCAAGCAGTTCCACATTGCCGGCAAGGTCGAAGCGTCAGACATGGATCTCGACATGCGCCTGGAGCGCATGCTCGGCCACATGCCTGCGCTCGTCCACCCGAATCCGAAGTCGGTGCTGATTGTCGGCGTCGGCGCCGGCGTCACCGCCGGCGCGCTCTCGATTCATCCCGAGATCGAGCGCATCGTGGTCTGCGAGATTGAGCCAATGGTGCCGCGCAGTGCGCGCGCGTTCTTCGGCAAGGAGAATCACCACGTCTTCGACGACCCGCGCGTGCAGGTGGTATTCGATGATGCCCGGCATTTCCTGCAGACGACGGACGAAAAGTTCGACATCATCACGTCGGATCCGATCCATCCGTGGGTGCGCGGCGCCGCCACTCTCTATTCCGTTGAGTACCTGACACTCGTCAAGAATCACCTCAACCCCGGTGGCGTCGTCACGCAGTGGATTCCGCTCTATGAGACGGACCTGGCATCGGCGAAGAGCCAGATCGGCACCTTTGCGTCGGTGTTTCCAGACACGACCCTGTGGAATCCGGACCTGCTCGAGGAAGGTTACGACTTGGTGGCGCTCGGCCGCGTGCAGGAGGCGCCGATTCGCGAGGAGGCGATCCGCGACCGGCTGAACGCCGCACCGCGCGTCAAGCAGTCGCTGTACGAAGTGATGCTGCGATCACCTGAAGCGATCATCAGCACCTACGCCGGCCGGGGGAAGGATCTAGCCCCCTGGCTGGCCGACGCGCAGATCAATCGTGAACGGAATCTGCGGCTGCAGTACCTGGCGGGAATGGCGGCGAACACCGACAACCGGTTTCTAATCTTCCAATCGATGCTGCAGTACCGTCGATACCCGGCGGACCTGTTCGTAGCGTCCGCCAGTCTCGAAGAGCAATTACGCGGCTGGTACGACCGATAGAGTCCAATCGGTGGATCTAAATCGGCGGCTTAGCCTTTCTTCTTGCCGGTGCCGGTTTGCGAGAACTGGCCGCCGGCCATGTCCTGCTTCACGGTCAGCGCGCCGTCCTTCAGCGTCAGCGTCATCACGACGTCGATCGCGCCCTGCGGCGTGTCCTGGTTCCACTTCAAAATGGCGTCGCTGCCCTTGACCGTCACATCGGTGATGGCAACCGGACCGCCGCGGCCGCCGCCCAGTTCAGCCGACAGCTTTCCGCCGGTGTCCTTGATCGACAGCGGGCGTTCCTGCGGCCCCCGACGGCCCTCGATGGTGAGCACCCAGTCGCCGA
>DATMJU010000526.1:0-3296 GCA_035553795.1 Vicinamibacterales bacterium | reverse complement strand
GTAGCACCCCCACCGCCGCCACCACCGGCCGCACCGGCCGGTGGTGGCGGCGGTGGGGGTGCTACGGCGGGTGCTTTCTTGCTGCAGGCCGCGGCTCCGAGTCCCAACACCAGGCAGAATGAGGCTATTGCAGCCGTTCTTTGATACACGCTCATCGTCGTTTGCTCCTCGAATCCTGCTGGGGATATCGGCCGTTCGGTGGCCGAAGATTAGCGGGTAGTTTCCGCTGCTGTCAACGAATTAGACACATTTGTCGTGACTTCAGACACCTTGACTGCAAACACGCGCAGTCCCAGCCGCCTCCGATCCGTGCCGCCACCCCGTTCGGCCGGCACGAAGGCCTGGTTCGTCTCGATGGTGATGGTCCCGGACGACAGCGTCAACGCATCGGCGGGCACGTCGACGGTCAATTCGCGGTTTGCATCGAGCGTGAACTCGCCCAGCTGCCGGGACCCGGCGCGCACGCGCACCTGGGACGGCTGGTCGAAGTAACGCAGTGGCGACTCAAACGTCATCGAGACCCGGAGCGCCCGTGGCGGACCGGCAATGCGCAGGGTTGCACGATCGCTCGCCCAACGCCATACCCCAAACGCCGTATTGAACTCCGCTTCCTGCCACCCCTCGTCATACCCCCACATCGTGGCGGTCGCATCCTGGAGATCAAACTGCTCGATGGCCGTTTGAACCGGCGCCGCTCCGGAGACCGCCGCCGATTGCACCGTGAGTGTGGCGAAGCCACCCGCGCCCGTGAGGCGGCCGGCAGGAATGTCGAAGACCTTCAGGAAGAATCCTGGAGCCGCGTCCCACTGTTCGAGCGGCACGCCGTCGATCGCCAGCGTGAATCGCGCAGCCGAGTCGTTTGGACCGGCGAGATTTCGTCCGCCGATCAACATTCGCGCGGCGCCGTCTCGACGCCGGACCATCGCGGTGATCGGTCCGAGGTGCGGAGCGCGTCCCATCAACTGCGAGATGCCCGATGTCTCTGGCGTGAGTGACCATCCCTCTTCGGCAAACCATCCGGGCAGCGGAAGGCGATACCAGCGAACCGCGGCCGGCCTCACGCCACCAAAGGCGGGACGAACCACCAGTGGCCACTGAAACTCGGTCGCATCGTTGCGGCTCGCCGGATCGATCAGCGCAAGATCGCTGCGCATCGGATCGCCGAGGAACCAGACCGGCTCGGTGCGCCCGCTCTTCCAGTACTTGACCAGCTCGAGCCACTCGAGCCGCGGCGGCGACGGAAGCCTCGGTTCGAGGCCGACCTCTTCCGCTTCGAGCGGGCGGACGAACGTCTGGTGCATCGCCAATGCGCCTGGCGTGCTGACCCGCGTCTCCGCCTTCATCGCTTCGACCACGCGCACGGCAGGACTCGGCTCTGAGCCATAGGCCGCAAGGACGGGGGTTGCGATCACGACGCCCGCGATCGACACCGCGGCGGCCACCACTGGAACGGCCGCCGTCGACACCAGTGCCACACCGCGAACGGCGAGATAAGCCACGACCGGCACCAGCGGCAGGGTGTAGCGCACGAACGATGTGTCCTGGAACAGCAGATGGAAGACCAGGTAAGGCGCGCTCAGCGCGACGATCGCCGTCAACGATCGACGATCGCGCCACAGCAGATAGACGACGCCCGCCGCTGCCAGTGCGAGCACCACGATCGCAAGCGGCGTGGAATCCCAAGGGAAGGCGAACGTGCGCTGCAGCGCAAACGCCGCAGCCCTTGGATTCGGGTTGAGGTAAAGCATCTCGCCGGCGGCGAAATCTTCACCGGCCTGGGTACCCAACGCGGCCAGGTAGGCGCTGAGACCGCCGCTCGCGACCAGCAGCGGAATCCCCCACGACAATCCACCCAGCAGGAACATGACGCTGCCGCCCAGCATCGCTCCAGCGGCGCCGCGGCCAATGCGATCGAGCACGACCAACACGAGCAACGGCGCGGTGAACCAAACGGTCTGCGAACGCAACCCGATGCTCAGAGCGGCGAGAAACGCGCCGATGACGATCATTCGACCGGACGCGGCCATCACCTCCGGCGACAAACGCCGATCGCCGTCCGCTCCGGGCGTCTGGCGCCACCACGCCAGCAGCAGGCACGCCTGCGCGCACAGCGCGAACGCAAGACCCGGCACGTCACTCATCGGGCGGACGGAGAGATACCAGAACAGCGGGCACGAGACGGTGATCGCCGTCGCCGCCACCGCGCTCACGTCCAGGGCGCGCCATGGAGACGACTCTGCCGGGATCGCGCGCGGCGAGAGACACGCGAAGACCGCATAGAGGCCGATGATGGCAGCGAGCGCGCTCAAGAGCGACAACACCGACAACGCCCGCGCTTCGATCATCGACTGCGGCGCGTCGCTGACCAGACCGGTCACCGCGGTCGCGATCTTGCCAAGAAAAATGTAGACCGGATAACCGGGCGGATGCGGCCGATGCGTGGCGACATCGAAGTCACGAACGCCAAGCGCGAAGTTGACCGTATCGATGTCTTCGAGGGATGGCGCCAGGAAGGGAATGTGCGCAAGCGCGACGATCAGCGCAAGCGCGGCCAGCACGCGCTGGGCAGGGCTGCCCAATAGCGTCACGAGACGGGCCGCAGTCGCAGCGCCTCGTTGAGGCTGCCAAGGCGATAGCCCTGCAGGTCGAGGCTCACGTACTGGTAGCCGAGTGCCTTCAGCGCCGCCGTCAACTGGGCGCTGACATCCGGATCGAGCGCGCGCGCCATTTCCGATCGCGCGATCTCGAGACGCGCGACGGTGTCGTGATGGCGAACACGGAACACCCGGAAGCCGAGCTCGCGCACCGCCGATTCCGCATTCTCAATCTGCCGCAGCACGTCGTTCGACACTTCCTGTCCGTACGGAACGCGTGATGACAGGCACGCTGACGCCGGCTCGTTCCAGCTCTCGAGGCCGGCTTCTCGCGCGAGCATCCGAATCTCGTCCTTCGTGAGGTCGGCCTCGTCCAATGGGCTGCGCACCCCATGCTCGCGCGCCGCCTGGCGGCCGGGGCGATAGTCGCCGCGATCGTCCGCGTTGTTGCCGTCGACGATGACGGCGAGACCGCGCTCGACGGCCACCGCTTTCAAGCGGCCGTAGAGTTCATCCTTGCAGTAGTAACAGCGATTGGCGGGATTGGCGCGGTACTCGGGCCGCTCGAGTTCGTCGGTGCGGACCATCTCGTGCGGGAATCCGAACGAACCGGCAATCGACAGCGCCAGCCGGCGATGATTCTCCGGGTAACTTGGGCTGTCGGCGGTGACGGCAAGCGCGCGGGGCCCGAGGGCCTGCTGC
>DATMJU010000525.1:0-4353 GCA_035553795.1 Vicinamibacterales bacterium | reverse complement strand
CGGCAGGGCATCCTGGCAGTGGACGTTCGCAATCCGCTCACCGGCGAGGTGTATCCCGCCGGCACGTCGATCCCGATGAGCGCGTTCGCGCGCAAGGTGCTGAACGACCTGCCGGCGCCGATCAACTCCGGCACCGCCAACAACTTCATGTTGCTCGGCAATCAGACCAACGACACGCCGAAGGCCGGCGGCAAGGTCGACTTGCAGTTCAGCCCGCGCCTCTCGGCGTTTGGCCGCGTCGGTTGGCGCGAGGCGGACATCTTCGACACGCCGTCCATTTCAGGACCGTCGGGCGGCGGCGGCAACGCGCAGACGTACGTGCGCAACAAACAGTTCTCGGGCGGCATCACCTATCAGCCCGGCCTGACCTCGTTGCTCGAGATTCGCCTTGGATGGTCGAACACCGAAGCCGGCAAGGATCCGTTTGCGCTGGTGAACAAGGAACCGGGCGCGCTCGAGGCGTACGGCATCAGCGGCCTGCCCACCGATCCGCGCGTCTCGGGCGGCTTGATGACGCAGCAGATCACTGGCTTCAGCGAGCTCGGCCGCCAGGCGACGAATCCGCAGTGGCAGTACCCGACGGTGTGGAATCCGAAGATCAACTACTCGTGGCTGAGCGGGCGGCATTCGCTCAAGACGGGCTACGAGTTCCAGAACATCCAGACCCAGGTGCAGGACGTCAACCCGCTCTACGGTCGTGACACCTATGCCGGGCAATTCTCGCGCCCGGCCGGCGCCGCGGCGAACAACCTCTATAACCTCGGCGACTTCATGCTCGGCCTGCGCTCGACCTACGCGCTGAGCAACATCCTGGTCGCCGACCTCGTGCAGAACATGCACTTCATGTATGTGCAGGACGACTGGCGGGTCAACGATCGGCTGACGCTCAACGCCGGTGTGCGCTACGAATACGCCACGCCGTGGGTGGAAGAGAACAACGTCCTGTCGAACTTCGATCCGGCGGCCCGGCGCATGGTCATGGCGAAGGATGGTTCGCTGAAGGACCGGTCGACGATCAACCCGGATCGCAACAACTTCGCGCCGCGGCTCGGGATGGCCTTCACGATGACGCCGCGCACGGTGATGCGCGCCGGCTGGGGCGTGAGCTACGTGCATTTCCATCGCGCCGGCGGCGGTAACGTGCTGCCCATCAACGGACCGCAGGTAATCAACGCCGTGGTCGTGCAGACGGCCACGCAGCCTGACTTCCGCACCACGCAGCAGGGCTACCCGGCGGACCTCACCGATCCGTCACGGTTCAACCCGCTCGCCGCGAACATCACCTACATGCCGGAAGACTATCGCTCGAGCCGCGTGCAGAGCTGGTTTGCCTCGGTGCAGCGCGAACTGTGGGACGGCGCGATGCTCGACCTTGCGTACGTCGGCAACCGGGCGGATGGCATGCTGTTGTTCGCCAACTACAACCAAGCCGCGCCCAACAACGCCGCGGGCACGCTGACCTTGCAGCAGCGCCGTCCGATCCAGGAGTTCGCCGACATCACCTACGCCTTCAACGGCGGCAAGTCGCGCTACCACTCGTTCCAGACGAAGTTCGACTGGCGCATCGGCGGCAGCATCTCGCTGTTGAGCTCGCTCACGCTGTCGCAGGCGAAGGACAACGGCGCAGGCTCGCTCGAGAACGCCAACGGCAACTTCCCGGCGCCGCAGGACTTCAACAACCTCGACGCCGATTACGGCCTGTCCGCGTATCACGAGCCCTTTAACAGCACGACCAGCTTCGTGATCGACCTGCCGTTCGGCCGCGGACGCCGCTACATGAGCAATGCCAACACCTTCATGGAAACGCTGCTCGGCGGCTGGCAGGTTGCCGGCATCAACCGCGTGGTTCCCGGCGAACAGGTCACGTTGACCTACACGCCAACGGCGGCGCAGCAGGTGTCCGGCATCCAGCAGGACTTCCGCGGCGCGAACAACTACCGCCCGAACGTGATCGGCGACCCCTACGTGCCGGAAGGTGAGCGAACCATCAACAACTGGTTGAACCGCAACACCGTCGTGGCGCCGACCGACCCGAGCCAGCCGTTCGGCAACGCTCCGCGCAACAGCGTGCGCGGTCCGCTGTCGTGGACGGTAGACATGTCGCTGTCGAAGCGCGTGCCGCTGCCCTGGAGGACGAGCGCGCTCGAGTTCCGTGGGGAGTTCTTCAACCTGCTGAACCGCGTGAACTTCCGCGCGCCCAACGGCAACCGCAGCGCCGCCGCGTTCGGCACGATCACCTCGACCTACGATCCCAGGGTGATACAGCTGGCAGTGAAGGCGAGCTTCTAAATAAATCGGCGACTGTAGATTCCTTGATTGATGACTGTTGGGTGAATGCCGATTGCCAATCGCCAAATGATTCGGCGATCGTCAATCACCCAATCGTCAACAATCAAGGAATCAAGGATTCACCCAATCGTCAATTTCACCAGAATCCCAAAAACTTCCACCACGCGAACCCGGCCGTCAGCCAGATGAACAGGTTGGCGACCGAGACGTAGAAGCCGACTTTCCACCATTCAGCCCGCGTGACGTAGCCGGTGCCGAACAGGATCGGCCCCGTCGTGGTGCCGTAGTGGGTGAGACCCGCGGTCAGATTCGCGAGGCACATCAAGCTGTAGACCGCGAGGAGCGGCGGCACGCCGATGCCGATCAGCACCGCCACGAAGGGCGGGAACATCGCGAGCATGTGCGCGGTGATGCTGGCGAAGAAGTAGTGCGCGTAGAAAAAGATCACGAGGATCGCGAGCAGCACGACGATCCACGGAATGCCGGCGAACAGGCCGCCGATGTTCTCGGCCAGCACGCGCGTTGAGCCGGTGTTGTTGAGCAGCTCGCCCATGCGCAGCATGCCGCCGTACCACACGAACACATCCCAGGCGCTGCGTTCGGACGAGGCCGATTGCCACGTCATCGTCCCCGTCACCAGCAGGATCGCGAGGCCGACCAGCGCAACCAGCGTGACGTCGGTGCGGTGCCACACGGTGGTCAGCCACATCAGGGCGACGCCGGCGAACACCAGCAGCGTGATCCACTCGCTGCGATTGAGCGGACCCATCTTGCGCAGCTCGTCGCGCGCGAATTGCGGCGCCTCCGGGGTGTGCGTCACCTCGGGCCGCAGCACGCGGAACGTGATCCACGGCACGACGAGACACGAGAGCAGTCCAGGCACCACGGCGGCCATGAACCAGCTCGGCGCGGTCACGGTGACGCCGGTCAGCTTCAATGCCAGCGACGCGCCGAGCAGGTTGCTGGCCTGGCCGGTGATGAACATCGCGCACGCCACCGCGGAGCCTTGATACATCGCCGCGACGAGATAGGCACCAAGGCGGTGGCGCGTTGCATCGTCCGGCCTCGACTGGAACAGGTTGGCGATGCTGAGACCAATCGGCAGGAGCATGCCGGCGCTGCGGGCGGTAATCGAGGGGACGCCGGAGGCCAGCGTGACGTCGGTCATCTGCAGCGCATAGGCGACGCCGAGCGAGGTCTTCCCGACCGCGCGCACGAACAACAGCGCAATGCGGCGGGCGAGGCCGGTGTCGAGCATCACCTTCGCAATGATCATCGCGATGAGGACCAGCCAGACCGAGGGTTCGGCGTAGCCGCCCAGGACCTCGCGCATCGGCGTGCCGTTGGCGGCCATCGCGGTGAGGCCGATCAGCACCAGCGCCGACGCCGGCAGCGGATCGGTCACCATGCCGGCGATCACGCAGATGAAGATCGCGGTCTGCCGCCAACCCTGTGGGGTGATGGAGGCCGGCGCCGGGATAACGTGCGCGATGAGAAGGTAGAGGACGACGAGCGCGGCAAGGCCGCGGGCACGGGACATTGGCGGTCGGATTGTATACTGCCTACGCTTTCGCCATTAGCTGATGAAATATGCGCTCGCCGGAGCCGTGTCTGTCGCGATTGTGCTGGTCTCGCCCTTCATGGGGCAGCTGCAATCGTTCCTGCGCCGGTCGCTGACGACCCGTCAATACGTGCTCCTGTTCGGCGCGGCCTTCGTGGTGGCGGTGGCCGCGGCGATCGTGATCGCGCTGCGGCGCATTCGCACCCGTCGAGCGTTGCGCTATGGGACGCTGGCGGCGGCGCTGGCGATCGGCGGCGGCTACATGTGGGCCATTCGCACGCCCTGGCCCGAGGTCAATGCCGTCGAACGCGTGCATTTTGTCGAGTACGGCCTGATTGCCCTGCTGTTCTATCGCGCCCGCCTTCGCCAGGGCTCCGGCGCGGCAGGCACCGGACACGACCTGGGATTGTTCCTCGAGCCGTTGCTGCTCGGCTTCATGGTCGGCACGCTCGACGAATGGCTGCAGTGGTTCATCCCGGTGAGGGTGGGCGAGGCGCACGACG
>DATMJU010000524.1:0-5642 GCA_035553795.1 Vicinamibacterales bacterium | reverse complement strand
AATCGCTTGAGGGTGAAACACCCGAGCATGCGCACGTTGTTTCTCTCGGGCTATGCCATTCACGCCGCGTTGCCAGAACGGGTCATGACCGACCCCGCGAGCTTCCTGCAAAAACCTTTCACCGTCGACGCGTTGCTCGCGAAGGTTCGCGAGCGGCTCTCCGCAGGTTAGCGTTAGAGTGTAGTGAGAATGCCGATTTCGCCGCGGACGATCCTGCTGGTCGAAGACAATCCTGATGACGAAGAGTTGACGCTGCGCGCACTCGCGCGCAACAACATTGGCAACCAGGTCGTCGTGGTGCGCGATGGTCAGGAAGCGGTGGACTGGCTGGAGGGCAAGGGCGCGCACGCGTCGCGCGATCCGCACGACGTGCCGGCGCTGGTCCTGCTTGATCTCAAGCTGCCGAAGATTGACGGCCTCGAAGTGCTGCGCCGCCTGCGATCCAATCCGCAGACGGCCATCGTGCCGGTGGTGATCCTGACGTCGTCCAAGGAAGATCGCGACCGCGCCAACGGCTACCTGGGCGGCGCGAATTCGTACGTGCAGAAGCCGGTCGACTTCTCGTCGTTTGTCGACGCGGTTCGTCAGCTCGGCATGTACTGGCTGATGCTGAACGAACCGCCGCCGACGCGTCCTAGCTAGTCTTTTTCAGTTCGTCGATCAGCGCCTGGACGGCCTTCGCATACGCGGCGTCGGCTTCGGCATGCCGGGCCATGTAGTCCTTTTCCGACATCTTGTCTTCGCGCCAGTTGCCGTCGAAGCGAATGCTCTTGGCGGCCAGATCATGCGTGTCGGCAGGGCCCTGCCTCTGATCGGGCTTGGCTTTCAGGCCATCCGGCCCGAGGTCGGTCACGAAATGGCGCGTCTCGATGATCGAGGCGCTGTTCAGGTCCAGGTAGACGTCGCGATACGCCTTGTTGATGAGTTTCTCGTTCAGGACGGCGGGCGCCGTGGTCTTGGCCCAGACGACCATCAACTGGCCGGGGAACGCGAGCGCGCCCACGAACTCCTCTTTCGAATCGGGCATGCGCGCGGCAATGCTTTCCAGTTTCCTGGCGGTCAGCAGCTCGGCGAGCTCTTTTGCGGGGGCGGCGGATTTCAGTTCCTGGGCGGCAGCGTTCGCGGAAAACGCAGCGGACAGGGTCAGGGCTAACAGGATCGAGCTTGGGGTGCGGAAGTTCATGCACCCATGTATCACACTCGTCCCTGCCTTAGCCAGTGGTCAACGGCGGCTGGCACCGCCGGCATACAGCATTTACCCGATGAACAGCGACTCTTCTTCGTCAACGGCCGGGCGCGGAGCCGCGCGGCGGCGTGACGCTTCCCGCATGCCCTGGAACGCATCGATCACGGCCTTGACGCCGGACATGATCGCCATACCCTGGCGCGCCGGGCCGGTCACAAACTCCTGGGCGGCAAGGAGCGTCTCGTCCACCCGCTGCACCATCTCGCCGAACACGCGGTCCAGGCGCTCCGCCTGCTTCGCCGCCAGCGTGGCCGCGCGGGCGGCTTCGCTTGACAGGTTCGTGAGGTTGGCGATCAGCGGCTTGATCTCCTGGTCCATCTGCACCGCGAGCTGATCGACGCGCTTCGCCAGCCTGATCCCGGCGAAGATCGCCGCGACCTGGATGGCCGCCATTACCAGCACCGCGAACGCGATGATGCCGAGAAACAGCTCTCCGGTGCTGCTCACACCTGGTCCCCGCGCTCCCGCGCCTGCTGGAAGGCCTCGCGGCCCCGTTCAACGGCGGTCACCAGGTTCTCGCGCTGGTTGCGATAGTAGTCACGGCCCTGGTCCATGGCTTCGCGAGCCTTGGCCTTGCCTTCGCGCGCCCGCTGCCCGAGGTACTCGCGCGTCTCTTCGCCGGATGCCGGCGCAAACAGCAGCGCGACCGCCGCGCCGGTTAGCGCGCCGATCACGAACGCCACCATGAAGGTGCCAGAGGAATTGTCTTTGGCCATCAGAAGATGCTCACTTTCACGTTCAAGTACTTCTTCGGATCTTTCTTGATCTCGGCGAGCAGCGCGCGCGCCTCGCCCATCGTTTGACTCATGTTCTCATATAACGCCTTGTCGCGCAGCAGCTGGCCCGCCGTGCCCTCGCCGTTATTGAGGCTTTGCAGAACCGTGTCGAGGCGGGAAGTCATCGAATCCAGCCGCTTGTAGAGCGCTTCATCGGTCAACAGCTTGCCGGCGGTGCCTTCGCCGCGATTCAGCTTCGCGGTCATGGTCTCGAGATTGGCTGACGTGGCGCTGAGGCTGTTGGCCATCGCCGGGTCGGTCATCAACTTTCCGAGGCTGCCCTCGCCCTTCCGCACGCCAGAGGTAATGGCATTGAGGTTGTTCACCGCGGCATTGAGCTCCGCGTAGAGCGCGTCGTCGTTGATCATCTTGCCGACCGTGCCCTTGCCGGATTGCACGGAGTTGGCAACCCGCTCGGCCGCGGCGATCAGCGCGTCGAACTCGCGGTACACCGAGTCGTTGGTGAACAACTGGCCGATCGTGCCTTTGCCCTTGCGAATGTCCTCCACCAGCAGACGCGCCTCGGTGATGGTGCCCCCGGCCTGCGACGTCAGCTGCGCGATGGTGCCCTCGGCCACGCCGACCTTGACGTAACCCCATTCCGGGACCGGCGTCCCGCCGAGGCCGGACGAGATATCCACGGCGGCTTCACCAAGCAGCGACAGCGTGCCGAGCACGGCGGTTGACCGGTCGGTGACCAGCGGCCGGAAGTCGTCCTTGACGTTGAACCAGACCTCGACGCCTTGTCCTGACAGGATCACGGAATCCACCGTGCCCACCTGGACGCCGGCGACGCGTACCGGCGAGCCCGTCATCAGTCCGGCCACGTTGTCGAACTTCACCTTCAAGGTGTAGTTCTGCCAGAAGAACCCGGCGCCGCCGCCCACGGCGAAGATCAAGAGCCCCGCCATGACGATGGCGAACACCGAGATCAAGCCGAATTTGAGTTCTGCCCAGGCGAGTGAACGTGTGCGTGGCATGTGCTGATTCCTCTGTCGTTACGATAGAAACGTCTTCAAATACGGATCGCGGGAGTGGCGCAGGTCGGATGCCGACCCTTCAAACGCCACGCGGCCCTCGCGAATCATCACGAAATCGGCCTCTTCAAGCTTCTGCTCGGAGGCTCCGCGCAGTTCCACCTGTCCGTTGGACGCGCGGCTCGCCTCGTGCGTCGCGATATAGAACGCGTCGCGCAACTGGTGTGTCACCAGGATCGAGGTGACGTGCTCGATATCCCTGAGCTTGACGATCTCGGCGTCGACGCTCAGGCACGTCATCGGGTCGAGGCCGGTGGTCGGCTCGTCATAGAGCAACAGCTTGGGGCGGGCCGCCAGTGCGCGCGCAATCGCCACGCGCCGGCGCTGGCCGCCTGACAGTGCTGACGGCAGCTTGTCGATGTGCTGGACCAGCCCCACGAACCCCAGCACCTCTTCGACGCGGGCGCGGACCTCGTCAATCGGGTTGCTGCCGTCTTCATACAGCTTGAAGCCGACGTTCTCCCCCACGGTCAGCGAATCGAATAGCGCGCCTTCCTGGAAGACCATGCCCATGTAGTTGCGCACGACCATCAACTGCGCCTCGGTCATCTCGTCAACGCGGTGGCCGAGCACCCAGATCGTGCCGGAATCGGGCTTCAAGAGTCCGAGCATCAACTTCAGGATCGTGGACTTCCCCGCGCCGCTGGCCCCCAGGAAGATCTTGGTGTGGCCCTGCTGCACAGAGAACGTCACGTCGCGCAGAATCACCTTCTCGTCAAAGGACAGGTTCACCTTGTCGAACAACACGACTGGTGCGTGCGGCTCAACGAGCTCGGCTGGGAATCCGGTGTCCGCGGCGATCTTGGTGCCCATCAGAACAGTATCGAAATCAACAAGCGCGTCAGGAAGAAGTCGACAATCAGGACCACGACCGACGCGGCGACGACGGCGTTCGTGGTCGAGCGACCGACGCCCTGGGTGCCGCCGGAGGTCTTCAGCCCGACGTGACAGCCAATGGTGACAATGACAATGCCGAGGAAGAACGGCTTGATCAGGCCCATCCAGACATCCTGGATGTAGAGGCCCTGCACGACCGACGTCCAGTAGACGCCCGACGGCACGCGCAACTGCGTGACGGCAATCAGCCAACCTCCGAGCAAGCCAACCGTGTTCGCGACGACCGTGAGGATCGGGCACATGATGAAGCCCGCGAGCACGCGCGGCACCACCAGCTTGCGAATCGGATCGGTGCCCAATGCCCGCAGCGCACTGATCTGCTCCGTCACGACCATCGAGCCCAGCTCCGCGGCAATGCCGGAGCCGACGCGGCCCGACAGCATCAGCGCCGTCAGGACGGGGCCGAGCTCCTTGATCATCGACGCGCTGATCAACCGGCCGACGAACGGCCGCGCGCCGAACTGATCGAGCGTCATGCCGGACTGCAGCCCCAGCACGGCGCCGGTGAAGAAACCCGTCAGCAGCACGACCGTCAGCGAGCCGAGGCCGATGACGTCGATCTGCTCCATCAGGTCGCGGAAGTAGAACGGACGGGTGACGGCGGCCTGCGCGGTTGCAATGCACAGGCGCACGTAGTCCTGGAGCTCCTGCAGGCCGCTCTTGACCGCTTCTATGACCCAGATGCGAAATGCGTTCATCGAGGCTCCGCCTGCCCGTCCCGAGCGGAGTCGAAGGGGCCGAGGCCCAGGTCGCGCGTGCGGAGCCCTCGAATCTGATCGCGCAGTGACGCGGCTTTCTCAAAGTCCAGGTTGGCGGCGGCGGCCTTCATTTGCTGATCAAGGGTTTGAATATGGGCTTCGAGTTCAGCCATCGACCGGAACGCCACGCGCACCTCGCGCGGATCGGTGATCGACGAGTAGTCACGATCGTACACGCTGCTTAAGACGTCGTCGATCGCCTTTACGATGCTGGTCGGCGTGATGCCGTGCTCCTGGTTGTAGGCGGCCTGGCGGGTCCGGCGGCGCTCGGTTTCGTTGATCGCCGCCTTCATCGAGGCGGTGACGTTATCAGCGTACATGATGACGCGGCCGTTGACGTTGCGGGCGGCGCGGCCCGATGTCTGGATCAGCGCGCCAGCTGAACGGAGGAAACCTTCCTTGTCCGCGTCGAGAATCGCCACCAGCGACACCTCCGGGAGGTCCAGGCCCTCGCGCAGCAGGTTGATGCCCACCAGGACGTCGAACACGCCGCGCCGCAAGTCGCGCAGAATCTCGACGCGCTCGAGCGTGTCGATGTCCGAGTGCAGGTAGCGCACCTTGACCCCGAGTTCCTGGTAATAGGTCGTCAGGTCCTCCGCCATGCGCTTGGTCAACGTCGTGACCAGCACGCGCTCCTTGCGTTCGGCGCGATCGCGGATCTCCTTCAGCAGATCGTCAACCTGTCCCTTCACGGGGCGGATCTCGATCGGCGGATCCATCAGGCCGGTGGGTCGAATCACCTGTTCCACAAACACGCCGCCCGACTTCTGCAGCTCGTACGGGCCCGGCGTGGCCGATACGAACACCAGTTGCCCGACGCGCTCTTCCCACTCCTCGAAGTTCAACGGGCGATTGTCCAACGCCGACGGCAGGCGGAACCCGTAGCTGACCAGCACTTCCTTGCGCGAGCGATCGCCGTGATACATGC
>DATMJU010000523.1:0-2807 GCA_035553795.1 Vicinamibacterales bacterium | reverse complement strand
GATGGATTCGGAGATGTCGTTCCGCGTCACGGACACGTCGCTCGATCCGTACCTGCGCGTCGTGCAGCCGACGTTCTCGCCGTTTGCCTCGGCGATTGCGAGCGGCACCATCCGTGTCGTCGGCGAGTTGTACAACCCGGACGCGCTGCGCATCGACACCAGCGTCGAGCAGGTGAACGTCGCGCTGCTCGACTATCGCCTGCGCAACCAGTCGCCGATTCGCGTCTCCGTGGAGCAGCAGGTCCTGCAGGTGGATTCGCTCAAGATGGTCGGTGAAGACACCGAGATCGATTTGAGCGGCACCGTGCAGCTGGTCGATCAATCGCTCGCGCTGCAGGCCAATGGCGCGGCGAACCTGGCGGTGCTGCAGGGCTTCCTGCCGGACATTCGCAGTTCGGGTCGCGCGGAAGTCACCGCTCGCATCTCTGGAACCGCCGCGTCACCGGTGGTGGCCGGTAACGCGTTGGTGTCCAACGGCCGCATGCGCAGCCTGCAGTTCCCGCACGCCCTGGAAGAGCTCAACGGCATCGCGACCTTCGATGTCGGTGGCGTGCGCCTCGATGGCATTACCGCGCGGCTCGGCGGCGGGGCCGTCAGGTTTGGCGGCCGCATTGGCCTCGCGGGCTATCAACTCAGCGAGTACGACGTCACCGTGACCGGGCAGGACATGACGTTGCGGTATCCCGAGGGGATGCGATCGGTGGTCGATGCCAGCCTCGCGCTGCAGGGACCGGCCACGACGCCGCTGGTCAGCGGCACGGTGAACGTGAAACGCGCGACCTGGTCACGCGGCTTTGGCGCGACGGGTGGTCTCTTCAGCGGCCTGGCCGGAGGCGACCCTGCGATTCCTACCGTAGCCGGCCAGGTCGCGGCCGCATCGAACGTGCGTTTCGACGTCCGCGTGATTGCACCGTCGACGCTCACGGTCGACAACGACGAAGCGCGCATCGTCGCCAGCGCGGACTTGACGATGCGCGGCACGCTCGATCGGCCGTTGTTGTTTGGCAACGCCGAGATCGAACGGGGCGAAGTCGAGTTCGAAGGCCGGCGCTACCTCGTCACGAGGGGCAGCATGAACTTCGCGAATGCGAATCGCATTCAGCCGTTCTTCGACATCGAGGCCGAAACACGGGTGCGCGTGCCGGGCCAGACCTATCGCGTCACCATGCGGATGGCGGGCACCACGGAGCGGCTGCAGCCACAATTCACGTCGGATCCGCCGCTCCAGACGCTCGACATTTTGGCCCTGCTGTTCAGCGACCAGGCGCCGAGTGGCAACGTCGAGCTCGCGGGTTTGCAGCGTCCGGATGAACGCCAGCAGCGCCTGGTTGAAGCGCGCGCGACCCGCGCGTTGACCGGCGCGCTGTCGCAGGAAGTGGGGCGCGTCGTGGAGCAGACGTTTGGCGTGGACACGTTCCAGATCACGCCCCTGTTATCCGATCCGTATCAGCAGTCAACGTCGCTGAGTCTCAATCCGAGCGCCCGCGTCACGATCGGCAAGCGCATCTCGAACCGCATCTTCCTGACCTACGCGCGGAGCCTGTCGTCGAGCACGCAAGATCAGATCATCCTGCTGGAATTCGACGAGAGCGAGACGTTGTCCTGGGTGCTGTCGCAGAATGAAGACCGCACTTACGCGCTCGAAGTGCGCAAGAGGCACGCCTTCTGATGCGCCTGTTGATTTGCGCGGCGGTGCTCCTGGCCGCCACGGCCGCGAGTGCGCAACACGCCGGTCGCACGATCACCGACGTCCGCGTGGACATCGCCGGAGTGCCGGTCTCGGAAGCCAGCGTCATCGAGTTGATCGAAACGCGCGTCGGCGAGCCGCTGACGATGCGGAACATCCGCGCCACGATCGATCACCTTGTGGGGCTCGGCAGGTTTGAAGATGTCAGGGTCCTGGCCGCGCCCTCCGACCAGGGTGTGAATCTCCGCTGGCAACTGCTGCCCGTGAAGCGGATTTCGCGCGTCCGCGTTGAAGGCAATCCCGCCGTTTCGTCGTCGCTGATTCGAGAGGAACTCGGCGACCGTTTTGGCGCCCGCCCCTCGGCCAATCGAGTTCCCGACATGGTCACGCGGCTCCAGGCGTTCTATGCCGAGCGCGGCTTTCCGCGCGCGTCCATCCTGCCGCGAGTCGAGGACTCCGGAGCGCCGGAGCAGTCGGATCTCGTGCTGACGATCGACGCCGGCGCGCGCGATGCGGTGGCGGCCGTGACAATCACCGGCATGCCGCTCGATGGCGAGGCGGACGTCATCAGCCGGCTGCGGTTGGCGAGCGGCAGGCCATTCGATCAAGTGGCGCTGGACGAGCGCATCGCTGAATACGAGGAGTCGCTGCGCGAGCGGGGTTACTACCAGGCGCGCGTGCGTTCGTCGCACATCCCGGCGGCCGATGGCCGTTCGGTCGCGGTGACCGTCTCGGTGGAGCCGGGGCCCCACGTCAGCCTGGTCTTCACGGGCGATCCGTTGCCGGACGAAGACTTCGAGAGCCTCGTGCCGATTCGCGCCGAGCGTTCCGTCGATCAGGACCTGCTCGAGGATGCCAGCATCTCGATCGAGAACGCGCTGCGCGGCATGGGGTATCGCAACGCGCGTGCGCCGTACTCACGCGACGAGAAGGGCGGGGAGCTGACGCTGACGTTCGCGATCGCGCGTGGCCCGCTGCATCGCATCGAGTCGGTGGTGGCGTCCGGCAATGCGCGGGTCACCGCCCTCGATCTCGCGCCGCTGCTGCAGATCAAGGCGGGCGACCCGTTCGTGGAGTCGCGCGTTGGCCTGGTCTCGGCGGCCATCACCGAGTTGTATCG
>DATMJU010000522.1:0-2705 GCA_035553795.1 Vicinamibacterales bacterium | reverse complement strand
GCCCAGGACGACGCGATTCTCTTCGGTGATGAACTCCTTCGCGAGCGCGGCGACCTCTTCGGCGGTGACGGTCGGCAGGTAGGTCGCGGCGATCTTGTACTCGAACTCCATTCCGGGAATGGGTTCCTTCTGCAGGAAGTGGCGCACGTACTCGTTGGCGTAGCTGCCGCTCTCGGACGTCTCACGTTCCTTGTAGGCGCGTTCGTAGCCGGCCAGCAGACCCGCCTTGGCGCGATTCAACTCCTCGTTGCTGAAGCCAAACTGCTGCATGCGCCTGGCTTCGAGCATCAACGCGCCGAGCCCTTCGGTGATCTTGCCTTCGGGCACGACGGCTTCGATTTCGAACAGCTCGAGCGAGCGGCCGATGCCGCTGGTGCCGGCCGAGGCGGCAAGGAACGGCGCATTGGGACGCCGCGCGATGTCGCGCAGGCGCAGGTTCAACATCTGCGACACGAGATTTTCGACCAGCGTCTTGCGATAGCCGCGGACCGTGTTGTCCTGCTCCGCCTTGCCCTTGAACGCGACCGACACGCTCCAGCCCTGCGCTTCCGGGTCGGTGGACATGTTGATCAGCGTGTCCTTGTGCGCGGGCACGCTCGTGTCGACGTTCGCGACGGTTCCCTTCGGGGCGGGGATGGGCGCGAAGTGCTTGGTGATCAGTTTCTCCGCCTCGGCGACCGGGATGTCGCCGACGACGACCACGGCCATGCGATCGGTGCGGTACCACTTCTGGTAGAACTCGAGCAGGCGCTGACGCGGCGCCTTCTGCAGAACCTCGGGCAGGCCAATCGGCAGGCGCTCGGCGTAGCGCGACCCCTGGAAGATCACCGGCAACTGCTTGTCGGTGAGACGCGAGCCCGCACCAAGCCGGCCGCGCCACTCTTCCATCACGACGCCGCGTTCCTTCTCGACTTCCGCGGGCAGCAACGAGATGCCGGCCGCGAAATCGCGCAGCACCAGCATGCCGCGATCGACGTAGCCGGGCCGATCGGTCGGAATCTCCAGCATGTAGATCGTCTCGTCAAACGACGTCGAGGCGTTGACGTGCGGGCCGAAGCGCGCACCGATCGATTCGAGGAACGACACCAGCTCACCCGGCTTGAAGTTCTCGGTGCCGTTGAACGCCATGTGCTCGAGGAAGTGCGCGAGGCCACGCTGGTCGGGATCTTCCTGGATCGCGGCGGCATCCACCGCAAGCCGCATCGCCACGCGGCCGGCGGGCCGCTTGTTCTCGCGGATGAAATACTTGAGGCCGTTCGGCAGCGTGCCGCTCTTGACCGCGGGATCGATCGGCAACGCGCGATCGAGCGCCAGTTCGGGAGGCATCGACGCCTGTGGCGCGGCGGTCTGCGCGGAGGTTGCGACCAGCGACAGAACGGACAAACCGACGGCGAGCAGTAAGCGGCGAGTCATGTTCCAAAGCATACTATTCAGCAATGCGCCTACAGATTAAACGTCTCGACCCGGCCGTTGGCTTGCCCGCGCCGGCCACTGGCCGCTCTGCGGGCTTCGACCTCGCCGCTTCGGTAGACATGGAAGTCCCGCCTCGCAGCATTCGCCTGGTAGGGACGGGGTTGGTCATCGCCGTGCCGGACGGGTATTTCCTCGGGATATTCGCCCGCAGCAGCACCCCGCTGAAGAAGGGGCTGATGGTGGCCAATGGCGTCGGGGTGATCGACGCGGACTATTGCGGGCCGGAGGACGAGATCAAGATCCAGGTGCTCAACATCACCGATGCGCCGGTCAAGGTCAGCAAAGGCGATCGCATTGCACAAGGCATCGTGTTGCCCTGCCCGCGGGTGGAATGGGAAGAAGTGAGCGAGATGCGCGTGCCGACCCGTGGAGGCTTCGGCTCGACGGGACAATAGGCCAGCGGGCTAGCGGGCCAGTAGGCTAGCAACAGTGAGAAAGATCCTTCACATCGACATGGACGCGTTCTACGCGTCCGTCGAGCAGCGTGACAATCCGGCCTTGCGGGGCAAGCCGGTCGCGGTGGGCGGCGATCCCACGCAACGCGGCGTGGTCGCCGCCGCCAGCTACGAAGCGCGCAAGTTCGGCGTGCGCTCGGCGATCCCGATGTCGCGCGCGGTGCGGCTGTGCCCCTCTCTGGTGATCGTGCGGCCGAACTTCCAGAAATACAAAGAGGTCTCGACCCGAATCTTCGATCTCTATAAAGCCGTCACGCCGTACGTGGAGCCGCTGTCGCTCGATGAGGCGTATCTCGATGTGACCGAGAACGCCTGGAACGAGCCGCTCGGTGTCACGGTGGCGAAGCGTTTGAAGGATCAGATCAAGGAGGCGACCAACCTCACGGCGTCCGCCGGCGTGGCGCCGAACAAGTTCCTCGCGAAGATCGCCTCAGGGTGGAAGAAGCCTGATGGCCTGACGGTCGTCGCGCCCGAGCGCGTCGAGCGGTTCCTGCAGGGATTGCCGGTCGATGCGCTCTGGGGTGTCGGACCGGTTACGGCGTCCCGGCTGCGCGCGCACGGCATCGACAAGCTGACCGACGTGCGCGCCAGGTCGCTGGAAGAGCTCGAAGAAATCGTTGGCAGCCTGGCCTCGTGGCTGATCGATCTCGCGCACGGCCGCGACGATCGCGCGGTGGAGCCAAACCGGCCGTCGAAGTCCGCAGGGTCGGAAGAAACCTACGCGAAGGATCTCGAGTCGCTCGAAGAGATCAAACGTGAGATCGATCAACTGGCGCG
>DATMJU010000521.1:0-4170 GCA_035553795.1 Vicinamibacterales bacterium | reverse complement strand
GAACATCACCACGCTCGCCGCGTAGGTCAGCGCCATGGCGTAGATCACCCACAATCGCCGGCGATGCGGCCAGGCCAGGACGACCCCGGCCATCGCGATGGGGACGAGGACGCCGAAATGAGTGAACCGGCCCAGGATGCGCAGCGGCCATGAGAACTCCGCGTAGCTTTCAAGGCTCTCGGTGTCGACCATCTCGGAGCGATTGAAGAGCAACAGGATCTTGCGCCCGGTGAGCGCGAGCCAGTCTCCCGGCTGCGCCTTGATGTAGTCCAGCGCGCGATTCGTCCAGAAGCTCGAAATTTCGGCGGGGGAGAGGGTGCGGCCAAGCGATTCTTCGGCCAGCTCCGTCGCATCGATGCGCTCGAACTCCGGCGCGCCACGTCCGAAGCGAATCGACGCGTACGTGCCGTCCGCTGCTGCGTTGTTGCCGATGTAGAAGTTCGATCCGAACTGCGACGTCGTCAGGTAGATGCCGCCGTCGATCGAGTAGTTGCGGACGACGACCGGGGCAAAGACGATGGCGAGGCCGGCGGCGAAGTAAGCGAGCTGTCGTCGATGCTGAATGCCTAGCCAGATCGCGACGACCGCAATGAGCAGCAGGCCGTTCTCGCGAGTCAGCGCGAAGGCGGCAAGCGAGCCGCCCAACGGGAAAGCCGCCCTGATCCCCGATCCCTGGTCCCTGATCCCCGCAATCAACCAGAGACTGAGGCACAGGAAGAACATGTCGAGGACGGACTTCTGCAGCAGGCTGTCGAAGAAGATCGCCGGCGCCCACAGCGCCAGCCCAAGGCCGGCCGCGAGTCCGACGCGCGGCGAGAACAACCTCGTGGCGGCGAGGCCCAGCAGCGCGCACGACGCGGAGCCGATCAGCGCCTGGATGATGCGGACGACGAGCAGGTCGCGATCGAAGAGCGCGTAGATGACACCGAGGAAGTACGGGTAGAGCGGCGCCTGGTAGAAGACGTCGGTGCCGATCCAGTCGCCGGCGGCGAGGCGCTGCGCCCACTGGTCGTAACCATTGGCGTCACCGAGCAGGACGTCGAAGAAGGGGGTGGAACGGAGCTGCCACAGATGCAGCAGTCGAAGGAGGAGTGCGATGAAGAAGATGACGACGGCTGGCATGGGTCTAGGGGCCTAGAGGGCCAGGGGCTTAAGGGCAAATCGCTCTTGCCCTGAGCCCCTAAGTCCCTAAGCCCCTAAGACCTTACTTTACAAACAGCATCTCGCGATACGTGGGCAGCGGCCACGTCTCGTGCGGCACCACGAGCTCGAGCTGATCGCCGAGATCGCGGAGCTTGACCATGGCCGGGACCACGGTGTCGCGCATGTACTTCGCATGCTTGTCGGCCGAGCCGCCGCCGTGGGCGACCGCGTCCTCGAGGCGGTTGGTCTGCGCCTTGAACGCGTCGACCAGCTTCACGATGGTGGCCAGGTGCTTCTTGCCTTCTTTGCTGGGCACGCCGCCGGCCTTCGCCGCCGCCACGCTCTGTCCGACCGTCGTCATGTACTCGAGCGCCGCGGGCAGGATGTAGCGGTTGGCCATCAGCACCATCAACTGGGCCTCGATGTTGATGGTCTTGTTGTAGGTCTCGAGGCTGATCTCGTAGCGCGCGTGCAGCTCTTCGCCGGTCAACACCTTGTACTTCTCGAAGGCCTTGATGACGGCGGGATTGACGATCTGCGGCATCGCGTCGACGGTGTTCTTCAGGTTGAGGAGGCCGCGCTTGGCGGCTTCCTTCTGCCACTCGTTCGAGTAGCCGTTGCCATTGAAGATGATGCGCTTGTGCTTCTTGATGGTGGCCTTGAGGATCGCCTTCACGGCGCTATCGAGGCTCTCACCCTTCTGCAGGCGGTTTTCCAGCTCGGTGCCGAGGACGTCGAGCGATTCGCACACCGCGACGTTGAGGCAGGTGCCGGGCAGCGCGACGTTCTGCGTGGAGCCGACGGCGCGGAACTCGAACTTGTTGCCCGTGAACGCGAACGGAGAGGTGCGGTTGCGGTCGCCGGCATCGCGCGGCAGCTTGGGCAGCGCGCCGACGCCGATGTCCAGGTCGCCGCCGCTCTTCGTGCTCTTGGCCTCGCCGGCCTTCTCGACCTGCTCGAAGATGTCGGTGAGCATGTCGCCGAGGAACACCGACAGGATGGCCGGGGGTGCTTCGTTCGCGCCGAGGCGATGGTCGTTGCCGGCGTGCGCGATCGAGTAGCGCAGCAGGCCCTGCCACACGTCCACCGCGCGAATGACGGCGGTGCAGAAGAACAGGAACTGCATGTTGTCGTGCGGCGTATCGCCCGGGCTCAACAGGTTGTTGCCCAGGTCATCGCCGATCGACCAGTTGAGGTGCTTGCCGGAGCCGTTGACGCCCGCAAAGGGCTTCTCGTGCTGGAGGCACGCGAGCCCGTACTTCGGCGCCACGCGCTTCATCGTCTCCATCGTCATCATCTGATGGTCGGTGGCCACGTTGGCGCTCTCGAAGATCGGCGCGACTTCGTACTGCGACGGCGCGACCTCGTTGTGACGGGTCTTGATCGGCACGCCGCACTTGTAGAGCTCGGCTTCAACTTCCGCCATGTAGGACAGCACGCGCTCGGGGATGGAACCGAAGTACTGATCCTCGAGCTCCTGGCCCTTGGGCGGCTTGGCGCCGAACAAGGTGCGTCCGGCGTTGATCAGGTCGGGGCGCGCGAAATAGAAGTTGCTGTCGATCAGGAAGTATTCCTGCTCGGGACCAAACGTCGCGGTGACGCGCGTCGCCTTCGAGCCGAACAGCTTCAGCACGCGAACGGCCTGCGCGTTGAGCGATTCCATCGAGCGGAGCAGCGGCGTCTTCTTGTCGAGCGCCACGCCGGTCCAGCTCACGAACGCCGTCGGGATGACCAGCGTCACGCTGTTGTTGTTCACCAGCAGCCAGGGCGGGCTGGTCGGGTCCCACGCGGTGTAGCCGCGGGCTTCGAAGGTGCTGCGCATGCCGCCCGACGGGAACGACGAGGCATCGGGCTCGCCGCGGACCAACTCCTTGCCGCGGAACTCGGCGATCGCCTTGCCGTCAGCGGTTTGGTTGTAGAACGAGTCGTGCTTCTCGGCGGTGATGCCGGTCAGCGGCTGGAACCAATGCGTGAAGTGGGTGGCGCCGTTTTCAACCGCCCACTCCTTGAGCGCGTTGGCAATTGCATCCGCGGTGGCGTTATCAAGCGCGGTGCCGCGCGTCATGGTGTCGCGCAATGCCTGGTACGCAGCCTTCGACAGGCGAGCCTGCTGGACCTTGTCGTTGAAGACGCGCGCGCCAAAGATGTCTTTGACCTGCGTCATCGGCTGAGCCGTACGCCCGTCGTTCATGGCCCAACTACGAATGCCCTTGATTGCCTCACCGAGTGCTGCGGATCCCATGTGTTTGTGCCCCTCTTGTGTATGAAAGCCGCCTGGAAGCGGCTGAGAATGCACAAGTATGCATGATCAAGATATCACTCTGCAAGATTTGACCTATCGAAACCGCGTATATGCATCAAAAAATGCAAAGTGAAGCTTCTTGAATGCAGAAATTGCAAAAATTGACGGACACGATACAGGGCAGATGCCCCAAAGACACCTCCGGCGGGAGGGCTGGCGCTGATGACCCATTTGCCGGGGGTGCGAGGGTGCGAGTTGCGGGGCCGGTGCCCGGTGCCCGGTGCCCAGTGCCTAGGGGAAGAGGCGGCGCTGGGCGCAATTGGTATTGGGCTGGTTATTCACGCCGTCGCGCAGGGCGGGGAGCGTGTTCTCGGCAAAGAACGCATAGCCGGCGTCGCCGGGGTGGAAGCCGTCGGACGCGTAGCTCGAGGGCAGATAGAGGCGCGCGTCGCACATCAGGTCGACGACGAGCACGTTGCGGCTGGTGAGCGCGTTGACGCGATCGGAAATGCCAACTGCCACGCGCTGCATGAGGCTCTTTTCCACCGTCGGGTTTGACGCCAGATACGGCGCCCCTGCCAGGTTGATCATGTTGAGTGCGACGATGCGGGCGTTGGGAGCGCGGGCGCGGATGCGCGCGACCAGATCCTCGAGGTCCGTGCCCCATTGCGCCACTTGCGCGTCAACGTAGGCATTGACGTTGCTGCCGCCGCGGCCGGCCCGCGCGGCCTGTGCGATCACGTTGGCGTCGTTGCCGCCGGCGAAGATCGTGACGTGCGTGGTGT
>DATMJU010000520.1:0-4934 GCA_035553795.1 Vicinamibacterales bacterium | reverse complement strand
ACCGGCAAGATGTCGGTGGCGGCAACAGCCTTGATAACCGGATCGGCGGTCAGCCTGGCCAGAACATCCTCGTAGATGCGCGTCGGATCGGCGGCATGGCCGAACGGCCAGACGATCTGAAATGTCGTGACGTCGCGAGTGTCGTACCCAGGGTTTAGGTTTACCAGGCCGATGAAGCTGCGCACGAGCAGCCCAGCGCCGACACATAGCATGACCGCCAGCGCGACCTCCACCACGACCATGGGTGTGGGCGAGCGACGCGGCGAGCGCCACGCCGAGCCGACAGAGAGAACAATCCCGAGGACCATCGCCGCCGCGATCGTGGCCGCCAGTACCGGTGCCGTGACGGTAATCTCACTCGCGCGCGGCACATCCGGCGGCACGACGAACACGACGAGTTGAATCATCCAGTAAGCAAGTGCGGCGCCCGCTGCGCCGCCTGCAGCTGACAGCACCGCGCCTTCAACCACGAACTGCCGCACGAGTTGCCGGCGAGAAGCGCCAAGCGCCGTACGGAGCTCGAACTCGGCCCGGCGCGAGTCCCTGCGCTCGAGAAACAGCGTGAGCAGGTTGGCGCAGGCGATGAGCAACAGCAGCGCGGCTGCGGCGGCCAGCATGCGCAGCATCGGACGAGCCGGTGCCGTCAGCTCTTCCTTCATCGATACCACCTCGCCACGGCGTTCGAGGCTTTCAGGAAACCCTGTTTGCTCCGGAGTACGGCCCGTCGCCGCGGCGTACTCGAGCGAGAGTGTGCGGAGCAACGCATCCGTCTCTGCGCTGGCCGCTTCGACGGTGACGCCGTTATGGAGCCGCGCATACACGCCGTCGGCGTAGGCGCTGTTCGGTGAGTCGGAGCGTGGCGCTGATGGCGGCGGTACCGGAGCGGGTGTCAAGGGGATCCAGAAGTCGGTCTGCGCATCAGGAAACGCAAACCCAGGCGACATGATGCCAACGACGGTGTAGGGCCTGGCGTCAATCGTCAGCGACGCTCCGAGCACTCCGGGGTCACTGCCGTACTGCGCTCGCCAGGTGCGATCGCTCAAGATGATGATCTGGTTCCGCGCCGGCAGGTCGTCGCCAGGGATGAACACCTTTCCAAGTTGCGGCGTGGCTCCGAGTATTCCAAACATCACTGGTGACATTCGCGTCCCCAGGAGTGCGGCTGTACCGAACGACCCCGTCACGGTCATGGTCAGGCGACGACGGGTGATGTTGGAGAATGAGTCGTACACGCCCAGCGCGGCGAACGACCGGCTTCGCTCGCTCAGTCCCTCAATGAAGGGGCGTGACATGCTCGACGCGCGGACCGTTGCGGCGGCCTCCTGGCGATAGCTGACGACCTGAACGATGCGATCGGAGTCGGGATACGGCAATGGCCGCAGCAACACGGCATCGACGATCGTGGCGATGGCACTCGCCGCGCCGATGCCGATGGCGAATGTCAGAACCGCGGCGATGGCGAAGGCAGGTTGCCGGAAAAGGGTCCGAATCGAGATGCGAAGATCGCCAGTCAGGCGCTCCAGGCGTGAATCGCGAGGCTCGCGCGGTGCCGCCCGTGCCTGGCGCAGTGGGCGCATGGCCGTCGCCAGTGCCTGCTTGTCGAGCAGTTCGCTGACCGCCGTGCAGAAGGCCTCGTCCGCGGTCGCCCCCCCGGCCAGGAGTTCGTCATAGCGCTGATCGAGATGCTGCGAAAGCTCGTCGATGATCTCGGCCTGCCGCGCCGGATCGAGACGTAGGCCACCGAGGCGCGACGCGATGTCGGGGCGCCAGTCAGGCATGGCCTGGTCCTGTGATGAGCTCCATGGCCCGGACGAACACCTTCCAGGTGTCGCGCTGACTGGCAAGCACACGACGGCCTTCTGCGGTCAGGGAGTAGAAACGGCGCCGCCGCTCACCAACTTTCTCGACCCACTTCCCCTGCAGCCATCCGCGCTCCTCGAGGCGGTACAGAAGGGGATAGAGCGATGCGACGTGAAACTTCATGCTGCCATTCGATCGCTGCTCGATTAACTTGCAGATTTCATATCCGTGGCGCGGCCGCGTCTCGAGGATCGACAGGATGATCAGTTCCGCTGAGCCCTTCTTGAGTTCGCGGTCGAGGGGTGGTGTAGACATAGCTGTTATAAACACATATATAATCCAGACATGGCAAAGAAGCAACGACTGATCGCCTCTGTGCTCACGCTGCTCGCTGTGGTGTCGTCGGCGGCGCAATCGGGACTTGCGGGAAAGTGGACCGGTGTTGACCAGAACAAGCATCCCGTCACCCTCGAGTTGGCGGTCAAGGGCGAGGAAGCGACCGGCACCCTGTCCATCGGCCCAGATCCGGTAAAGCCCCTGGTCAACGGCAAAGTGCAGGGGGCCACTGTGACGTTCACGACGCCCGCCATGATGAATGGCCGCGAAATCACGATCACGTGGCGCGGTGAACTGAAAGATGGCCGTCTGACGTTTACGCGACAGCTTGCTGGAGGCCCTGAGATGTCCCCGGTGTCGTTGCAACGAGCACCTTCATGAAGCGCGTGAACACGCTGAACGCCGTCTCCAAAATATCTCCACGACGGGGGTGGAATCCCGAGGATCCGCGTGGACGCCAGTGAACTAAACGAAGCGCCGTAACCATTTGTGACTCAAGCGCTTAAGCCAGAAGTTGCGCGCCATCACCAAGTTAGAAAAACTCTCTGCTTCGGGTTCGAGTCCCGTCCACCCCGCCATATCTCATTTCGCTCCGCTCATTCGATTGGGCGGAGTGCCGGACTCTCAACCTTAAAACTCCACCTGCGTCTGGAATAGCACGCGGCTCTCGGTCTTCTGGCCGCCGACGCGAAACACCTGCTCGAGCGTGGCCACGAAGCCAAGCCGGCCATGCAACAGCTGGCTCCAGTGCGCTCCGCCGACGATGTAGCGGCGCTCGTCGTCGTTTTCGCGATCGGCGTTGGGATTGAAGAAGTCGACGCGACCCAGCCCCGCCCAACCGGTCGGCCCCATCCGCACTTCGCCGAAGAACGACATGCCCTGGCGCTCGACGTCGGTGACGACAAAGGGGTTCTCCGTGGCGGAGAGGTATTGCCCGGTCGCAACCACGTGCTTGCTCTCGTAACTCGCCATGGCGATGCCGATGTTGCGCGGCCGGTCCTCGGCAAACCAACCGTAGGTGTAGAAGCCCGACACGCGCACGCGGGTCGTCGCGTTCTCGTTTGAGTACAGGGTCATGGTGCCGCGTCCCTGCACGCTCTTGAACTTATCGATCTCGGCACGGCCGTAGCCTTCGCCGTTGTAGACGCCGAGGTGCACCTCGAAGCGCGGGCGCTTGTAAACCACGGCACCGCCCAGATCGCTCGGGCCCGGAATCAGTCCCTCGCGTTCGGCGAGCATCTGTCCTTGCACTCGGTAGCGGTTGATCGATTCCTCGAACGTCAGCCACGGCGTTTCCTGCATCCCGAACAGCATCGAGAGGCGATCGCTCACGGCGGCATCGAGATACGCATACTGCAGCCGCGCGGTGAGGTTCGCATCGAGGCTGGCATCGGTGATTGGCTGCACGTCGGTCGTAAACCGCACGCGCACGCGATCCGAGAGCCGCGCCTTGATGTCGAGATAGCCGCGCGTGACCGCGAACGCGTTGTAGTAATCCTGCTCGTGCAGTTCGACGCCATATTGGAGGAACGACTGCACACCGAACGTGACGCGGCCCTCGTTCACCGCGGTCGTCGTCTGCGCAGGATCCTGCGTCGACTGCGCACGCGCGCTTCCCGTCACCCCCAGCATCACCAGAGCCACCAGACACAGTCGCTTCATCAGAAAATTCCTGGCGCGTTCGCGCGAAAGTCACCGTTGAGGATCGGCACCGGGTCGACGCCCAGCCACTGATCCAGCACCCTCGCGTACACCGCGCGGAAGTCAGTTTCGTGACGAACGTCGCCCGAGTTGTTCTCGAGGGTTGGATGGCCCGGCTGCAACGTCGCGGACGTGCCATACAGGCCGCCGCGAACCGAGCCGCCAAGTACAAACATCAAACCGGCCGCGCCGTGATCGGTCCCGCCGCTGCCGTTCTCAGAGACGCGGCGGCCGAACTCCGAGAACACGATCACGGTGGTGTCGCCGGCGAGGCCGCGATTGCGGATGTCGGTGTAGAACGCGCCCAGGCCGTCACCGAGCGTGCCCATCAGCCCGCCGTAGCTTCCGCCGCCCGCGCCCTGTTGAGCGTGCGTGTCATAGCCGCCGGTCTGCACCCAATAGACACGCGAACCGATGCCGTTGACGATGGCCCCGGCGACGGTGCGAAGCGCGAGCGCGAAGCCGTTGTTCGGATAGGCCACGGTTGGCGTGTACGAAGTCGCCCTGGCCGCTCGATCGATCGTCTCGATCGCCGATCGGGAGGTGCTGTTCACGAACGCGAGATGCGGCCGGCCAGGCGCGGCGTTGGCGGCCATGGCTTCGGCCGCCGCGCGCTCCTGGGCTGCCGCTGACCCGCGGTTTGGACTCGCAAATGTATAGGTGCTGGCGTTCGAGATCGCTGGAACGCCGGTCCTGCCTGATATCAGCGCTCGCGGAGTGTCAGACGTGGTGTTCCACGCCGTCAGCGAGTCGATCGGACGCGGCAGCGTATCGAGATACCGTCCGAGCCAGCCCGAGCCGGTTGATGACTGCGGATTGCCGGTGCCGAAAATGTCCGTCGCTTCAAAGTGCGAGCGGCTCGAGTTCGTGTAGCCCGTCCGCTGCACGATCGCGAGACGCCCTTCATTGAAGATGTTCGACAGTCCGCCAAGACGAGGATGGAGGCCAAGTGCCCGGCCTGACGAATCGGAACCCACTTGCAGCACCTGGCCGGCCGGTATCGCGATGGTCGGGCGCCGGCGTTCCTCACCGCCATCGCCCAAGCGCAAGGCGCGTCGTCGCGGCGGCTCGTGGTTGTGTATCTCGGCGGCGGCAAC
>DATMJU010000519.1:0-10774 GCA_035553795.1 Vicinamibacterales bacterium | reverse complement strand
ACGTGTCGCTCGACCGGGTTGTGAAGACCGGCGTCGCGGCGGCAAAGTTCCGCGTCCACGAACAGGTACCCGCACTGACCGGTAACCCGGAACCCGGAACCCGTAACCACCACGCGCATCACCACCTGAAGCACATCTTCGCGGCGATTGAGCGTTCAGCCTTGAGCGAAGCCGCGAAGGCCCGCGCAGTCAAGATGTTCAGGCGGCTGGGCGAGGCCGAAGCGTCAATTCACAACACCACGCTCGAAAAGGTCCACCTGCACGAAGTGGGCGCCATCGATTCGATCATCGACATCGTCGGGGCCGCGTTCGCGTTCGAGTGGTTCAAGGCGGACCACGTCGTGGTGTCGCCGATCAACGTCGGCGGCGGCATGGTGAAAGTCGCCCACGGGGTGTTTCCCGTGCCGGCGCCCGCGACCGTCGCCCTCTTGAAGGACGCGCCGGTCTACTCGAGCGGTATTCAGATGGAAACCCTGACGCCGACCGGCGCGCTGATCTTGACGGAGTACGCGACGTCGTTCGGTCCTGTACCGCACATGACGGTCGCGCGTACCGGCTACGGCGCCGGCGATCGCGAGCTCAAGGAAACGCCCAACGTCGTGAGAGTCCTGGTCGGCACCCAAGAGTCCGGATCCAAGACCCAAGACCCAAGACCCAAGACCCACCGGGTATCCGTCCTCGAATGCGAAATCGACGACATGAACCCGCAGATCTTCGGCGTGTTGATGGACAAGCTCTACGCCGCCGGCGCGCTGGAGGTGTTTTACAGCGCCATCCAGATGAAGAAGAACCGGCCCGGCACGCTGATGACGATCGTGGCCAATCCCGAACAGCGCGGCACGATGACCGACATCGTCTTCCGTGAATCGACGACCATCGGCATCCGTCACCAGGAGCTGTCACGCGAGTGCCTCGATCGCGAAATGGTGACGGTCGTGACCGGCTTGGGGCCGGTACGGTTCAAGGTGGCGAGCCGCGACGGGCAGATCCTGAACGCGCAGCCTGAATTCGAAGACCTGGCGAAACTCTCTGCGGAGCGCGGCATCCCAATCAAGGAAGTCCAGGCGCTCGCGCACAAGGCGTGGCTCGAACGATGAAGTTCTTTCTGACAACGGCAATCGATTTCGTCAACAGCAAGCCGCATCTCGGCACGGCCTACGAAAAGGTCACGGCCGACATCATTGCGCGCTACCGCCGCCTCGCGGGGTTCGAGACCCATTTCCTGATGGGCAACGACGAACACTCGCAGAATGTGTTCAAGAAGGCGGCCGAGCAAGGCAAAGATCCGCTCGCGTATTGCGATGAGATGGAGGGCGTGTTCCGCGACGTGTGGAAGCGCCTCGATCTGTCGTTCGACGATTTCATCCGCACCACCGATCGATCACGTCATTTCCCCGCGGTCCAGAAGATGGCGCAAGCCTGCCTGGATAACGGCGATATCTACGAGGGCGCCTACGAGGGCTGGTACTGCGAGGGCTGTGAGTCGTTCAAGCCCGAGAAGGACCTGGTCGAGGGGCTGTGTCCGATCCACAAGACGAAGCCGCAGTGGATCAAGGAAAAGAACTGGTTCTTCCGCCTCTCGAAATATCAGCAGCCGCTCCTCAAGCATTACGCCGATCACCCCTCGTTCATCGAGCCGGAGATCCGCCGCAACGAAATCCTGCGGCTGGTTGAAGGCGGACTCGAAGACATCTCCATGAGCCGCGCCGGCCAGTCGTGGGGCATCCCGGTGCCGTTCGATCCGGCGAGCGTGGTTTACGTGTGGTTCGACGCGCTCATCAACTACGCCGCGGCCGTGGGCTACGGGTGGGACGAGGAGCGCTTCAAGCAGTGGTGGCCCGCCAACCTCCACATCGTTGGCAAGGACATCACGAGGTTCCACTGCGTGATCTGGCCGGCGATGCTGATGAGCGCGCGCCTGCCGCTGCCGCAGCAGGTCTTCGGCCACGGCTGGGTCTATTTCAAGGGCGAGCGCATGAGCAAGACGATGGGGAACATCGTCGATCCGCTGGATGCGGCCAATCGGTTTGGTCCGGATCCGCTGCGCCTGTACTTGTCGAAAGAGATTCCGTACGGTGGTGATGGCGACTTCACCTGGGAGCGATTCGAAGAGAAGTACAACGCCGACCTGGCGAACAACCTGGGCAACCTGGTGAATCGCGTCGCGTCGATGTCTGAACGCTACCAGAACGGCGCGGTCAGGTCGCAGGGCAGCTCCGGCTCGCTGGCCGCGATCGCGGACAAGGCAGTGCTCGACTATCGCGCCGGCATGCAGGTGCACGCACTGCATGAAGGTGCGGCGGCCGCGTTCGGTTTGATCAGCGCCGCGAACAACTTCATCGCGGAAAAGGAACCGTGGAAGCTGGCGAAGGATCCGGCCAGGGCTGGCGACTTGAACGGTGTGCTCTGGGACCTGTCCGAAGCCGTGCGCATTGCGGCAACACTGCTGCTGCCGATCATGCCGTCCTCGGCGTCAGAGATACTGCGCAGGCTGGGTGATGAACGTCCGCTGAAGGAACGGCGGCTGGATACCGATGCGACCTGGCGCACGTCAGGCGAAAAGCAGATCTTGAACGCCGGCGCGCTGTGGCCGCGAATTGAAGCAGATAAGGGAGTGACTGTGACTGAAGAGAACAAGGCGGGTGCAACGGGTGCAACGGGTGCGACGGGTGCGACGGGTGCGACAGGTGCGACAGGTGCACCCGCTACGCAGGCTGGTCCGGTGTCTCCGGCGTCCGCCGCACCTGCACCCGCGGCACCTGCTGCACCGGCTGCACCCGTAGCACCTGCTGCCCCCGCCTCCGCGCACATCACGATCGACGACTTCGCCAAGATTCACCTCAAGGTGGCGAAGGTGCTTGAAGCGGAACGTATGCCGAAGTCGCAGAAGCTGCTGAAGCTGAAGGTCGATGCCGGTGAAGCGGAGCCGCGCACCATCCTGGCGGGCATTGCCGAGTCCTACGAGCCGGAGCAGATGGTCGGCAAGTCGATCGTGATCGTCGCGAACCTCGCGCCGCGCAAGATGATGGGCATTGAGTCGAACGGCATGGTGCTCGCCGTGAGCCCCGACGAGGGCAAGGCGATCGTGTTGAACTCGGAGCCCGGCGTGCCGGGCACCCGCGTGCGCTAGCCCGCTGGCTAGCGTGCTGGCCCACCATGACTGATAGCCACTGCCACATCGCCGGCGAGGAGTTCATCGCAGATTTGCCGGCGGTGGTTGAGCGGGCGCGCGCGGCCGGCGTGTCGCGAGCGCTCGTGATCCTCGCGGCGGAGGATGACGCGGAGATCGCGCGCACGCAGACGGTGCTGGAGGCGTGGCCCGAATGCCGGTTTGCGGTTGGCGTGCACCCGCATCACGCCAACCTCTTCGCCGCCAATCCCCAGGGCGCGGCGGACACGGTGGCCTCGCGGCTCGATGCGCTGCCCGCAGCCCGCGCGATCGGCGAGATCGGCCTCGATTACCACTATGACTTCTCGCCGCGCGACATCCAGCACGCGGTGTTTCGCGCGCAGATTCGCCTCGCCCTCGAGCGCGATCTGCCAATCGTGATCCACACGCGCGAAGCCGAGGACGACACCCTGCGCATCCTCGCCGAGGAAGGGCAGGGCCGGCTCCGAGGCGTGTTTCACTGTTTCACCGGTGATACGGCGGCCTCGGAACGCGCGCTGGCGACAGGCTTCATGTTGTCGATCCCGGGCGTGGCCACGTTTCCCAAGGCCGAGACGTTGCGCCAGGCCGCCGCCGTCGCGCCGGCCGACCGGCTGCTGGTCGAGACGGACAGTCCCTACCTGGCGCCCATCCCATACCGCGGCAAGCGCAATGAACCGGCCTACGTGGCCAGGGTCGTGGAGCAGCTCGCCGCCGTGCGGGGCGTCAGCCCGCAGGTCATTAGTGACGAAACCGACCGCAACTTTGCCCGGCTGTTCCGTCCGTAGATGCCGCAAGGCTTTGCGCTGCAAAGCCTTAACTGCCTCTCCTCGTTGACACTGCGCGGTCGGTATGGTGTGATCTAACTACGTGTCGAACGCCGCACCCCGGACTGCCGCGGATCTAATTCAGTTGTTCGAGCCCGTCCGCGCGGATCTGGAGGCGGTCGAGCGTGAATTTGCCCGCCAGGTTGAATCACAGATCCACGTCATCCCAGAAATCGGCAACTACCTGCTGAAGAGCGGCGGCAAGCGCGTCCGCCCGGCGGTGTTGCTGATGAGCGCGAGGCTCTGCGGATACACCGGCTCACGCGCCATTCTCAATGCCGCGGTCGTGGAGTTCATCCACACGGCCACGCTCGTGCACGACGACATCATTGATGACGCCGACGTCCGCCGCGGCCGCAAGGCCGTCCACTCACAGTGGGGCAACGACGTCACGGTGCTGGCCGGCGACTTCCTCTACATCAAGTCGATGGCGATGGCGTTGTCGCAGGACACGCTGGATATCGTCCGCCTGCTGTGCGACGTCACGCTGCGGATGATTGAGGGCGAGATCTACCAGCTGACCAAGAACGGTGTGGTCGATCTCACCGAGGAAGAGCACTTCGAGATCATCCGGCGCAAGACGGCCTACCTGTTCGGCGGCTGCGCGCAGATCGGCGGCATGCTCGGTGAAGTCGGCGCCGAGAAGGAACAGGCGCTGCGCGAGTACGGCTTCAGCCTGGGCATCATGTTCCAGCTGGTGGACGACCTGCTCGATTTCACCGGCGCGGCCGATGCCCTCGGCAAGCCCATTGGCGGCGACCTGCGTGAAGGCAAGATCACGCTGCCGCTGATACACCTGTTGAATCACGGCGGCCTCGAAGCCGGCGACTTGATCCGCAACGCGGTGCGCGACCGCGACATTTCGCCGGAGAAGTGGGCACGCCTCAAGGCGTTGCTGAACGAGCATCGTTCGATCGAATACGCCTACGAACGCGCCGTCGAGTTCGGCGAGACGGCGAAACGCAATCTGCGTCTCTTCGCGCCCGGCCCGGAACGCGAAGCCCTGATGGGCCTCGCGGATTACGTGCTGCTGCGCGATCGCTAACGCCGCGCCCGAGCGCCGGCCTGCCCTGAGAAAAGTCGAAGGGAATGGATCCCGCCAAGCGAGTCCAGCATCTCCGCAACGAGATACGGCGTCACGAAGAGCTGTACTACGTCCAGGCCGCGCCTGAAATCAGCGACGCGGAATTCGACGCGCTGATGAACGAGCTCAAGGCGCTCGAAGCCGCGCACCCTGAGCTGCTCACGCCTGATTCACCCACGCAGCGCGTCGGCGGCCGTCCGGCCGAGGGCTTCGCGTCGGTCGAGCACCTGCAGCCGATGCTGAGCCTCGACAACGCCTACAACGAAGAGGACCTCCGGGCCTTTGACGAGCGCGTCCGCAAGGGCCTCTCGGTCGAGCACTCTCCGTCGTACGTCGCGGAACTGAAGATCGATGGCCTGAGCATGGCGCTCACCTACGAGGACGGCAGGCTGGTGCGCGGCGCGACGCGTGGCGACGGCGTGCGCGGCGAAGAAGTGACGCAGAACGTGCGAACGGTTCGCGCGTTGCCGCTGTCGCTCAAGGGCGGCCCCGCCGGCCGCATCGAGATTCGCGGAGAGGTCTACCTCCCGAAGAAGAACTTCGAGCGCATCAACAAGGAGCAGGAAGCCGCCGGCGAGCCGCTCTACGCCAATCCGCGGAACACGGCGGCGGGGACGATGCGAAACCTCGACCCGGCGCTGGTGGCGAAGCGCGGTCTCGCGGCGTGGATGTACCAGCTCGTGCCGCCGCAGTTTGAGTCCCACGCCGGAATGCTGAAGGACCTCGCGAAGTGGGGCTTGCCCGTCGAACCGCACTGGAGGCAGTGCGACGGCATCGACGCGGTGATTGCCTTCTGCGAGGAATGGCGCGACAAGCGCGCCTCGTTGCCGTTCGAGACGGACGGCGTCGTCATCAAGCTGAACGACCCAGCGCTCCGCGAGAAGCTTGGTTTCACGTCGAAGTTTCCGCGTTGGGCGACCGCGTTCAAGTTCCCGGCCGAACGGAAGCAGGCGATGCTTCGCAGCATCGAGATCAACATCGGCCGCACCGGCGCGGCCACACCGTTTGCGATGCTCGAGCCGACCGTCGTCGCCGGTTCGACGATCTCGATGGCGACGCTCCACAACCCCGACGACATCCTCCGCAAGGACATCCGCCCCGGCGAGATGGTCATCATCGAGAAGGCGGGCGACGTCATTCCCCGCGTCGTCGGTCCGGTCGATACCGATCCGGCCCGGCCCACGCCGAAGTGGGTGATGCCGACGACGTGTCCGCGCTGTGGCAGCGAATTGCAGAAGCCTGAAGACGAGGCCGTGTGGCGGTGCGACAACAGCTCGTGCCCGTCGAAGCTGCAGCGTGGGCTGGAGCACTTTGCCTCGCGCGGCGCCATGAACATCGAGGGCATGGGCGAGTCCCTGATCTGGCAGTTGTGCAAGGCGGGCCTCGTCACCAGTTACGCCGATATCTACCGGCTCAACGCCGAGACCCTCGAGGGTCTCGAGCGCATGGGCAAGAAGTCCGCGGCCAAGGTCCTGGCCGAGATCGAAAAGTCGAAGTCCAACGACGTGTGGCGGCTGCTGTACGGCCTTGGCATCCGCCACGTGGGCGAGCGCGGCGCGCAGGTCCTGGCCGATCACTTTGGATCGATTGATGCGATCGAACAGGCTTCGCTCGAACAACTCGAGTCGGTGCGCGAGATTGGTCCCGTGCTCGCGGCATCCGTACGCGCCTATTTCGACGAGCCGCGTAACCGTGACTTGATCGCGGCGTTTCGCGCGGCCGGCGTCAAGCTGGTCGGGGAGCCGAAGCGCGCGCCCGCCGGTCCGCAGCCGCTCGCGGGCAAGACCTACGTCATCACTGGCGAGCTGTCAGGGATGTCGCGGGAAGAGGCGCAGGCGAAGCTCGAAGCGCTCGGCGCCAAGGTCACCGGTTCGGTGAGCAAGAAGACGACCGCGCTGATAGTCGGCGCCGATCCCGGCGCGAGCAAGTTTGAGAAGGCCCAGGCGCTTGGGATCACGATGCTCGACGACAAGCAGTTCATGGAGTTGCTGTCGACCGGACTACCTGACGACCCGACGACCTGACCCTCTATAATGACGGAAGCGCAATGAACCGGCTCTTCACCATCACCACGGCTACGCTGACCGCCGTCATCGGCGTGCTCCTGGGCCTGCTCCTCAGCATGGAGCGGTCCGCCGCACCGGCTGCGCAGACGCCGGCCACCACCTCATCGGACGGCACCGGCGCGCCGCAGGTGACCGAGGTGGTCGATACGCGTCCCGGACCTCCGGGATCGGTCAACTTCGCCGATATCGCCGCGCGGATGAATCCCGCGGTCGTGAACATCGACGCCACGGCCCGCGGACGGCGTGCCCGCCGCCTGATCGAGGACGGCGCCCGCCGCGGTCCCGACGATCCGTTCGACCAGGGCCGGCGTGGTGCTGAAGCGCCGCGCCGCGGCACTGGCACCGGCTTCATCATCGACACCGAGGGTCATATCCTTACGAATCATCACGTGATCGAGGGGGCCGAACGCCTCACGGTCAAGCTGGCCGACGGCCGTACGCTGCGCGCCGACGTGGTGGGCTCGGACCCTGATACCGACATCGCGCTGATCAAAGTCGCGGGTTCCGGTCCGTTCGCGCACGCCGTGCTGGGCGACTCGTCTCGCCTGCGAGTGGGCGAGTGGGTCTGCGCCATTGGCAACCCGCTGGCCTACGAGCACACCGTCACGGTCGGCGTGGTCAGCTTCATCGGCCGAAAGCTGTTCGATCCCAGCCTCGACAACTACATCCAGACCGACGCGGCGATCAGCTTCGGCAACAGCGGCGGCCCGCTGATCAACTCGCGCGGCCAGGTGATTGGCATCAACTCCGCGGTGAGCCGGCAGGCGAGCAACATCGGGTTCGCGATCCCCATCAACCAGGCGCGCGCGGTCCTGAAGCAGTTGAAGACGATCGGACGCGTCGAGCGCGGCTACATCGGCGTCACGTTGCGCGACGTTGACCCGGATCTGCAGCAGTCGCTGAAGCTGTCGCGCGCCGACGGCGCGCTCGTGCAGGACGTCACGCCCGGCTCGCCCGGCGCCCGGGTCGGCCTGCGGCCGTATGACGTGATCGTGTCGGTGGACGGCCAGCCGGTACGCACCCACGATCGCCTGATTCGCGAGATTGCGGAACGCCAGCCCGGCACCTCCGCGCGGCTCGAGTACACCCGCGACGGCCGCTCGCACGCCGTGTCGATCAAGCTGGCCGAACGCCCGCGCCAGGCGAACGAGAGCGAGACGACCACCGCGGAGCGTTCGGTGCAGCGCACCGGGCCTGGTGAACTGGGTCTGAGCCTGATCGAGATCGACGACAGCAACGCCCACCGCTTCGACATTCCGTCGGGCATGAACGGGCTGATGGTGCAGCGCGTCGAGCCGTTGTCGGTCGCGTACGACGGCGGCATCGAGCGCGGCTCGATCATCCTCGAGGTCAACCGCCAGCCGGTGAACTCGATCGCCGGCTTCCGCCGCATCGTAGGATCGGCCCGGCCCGGCGACGTGCTCGCCATCTACCTCTACGAGCCGGAGCTCGAGCAGCGCGCCATTCGAACCGTTCGCACGGAGCAACGGTGAAGCCACGCATCCTGGTGGTCGATGACGAGGCCGCCATTCGCGACTCGCTGAAGATGACGCTCGAGTACGACGGCTATGACGTCACGCTCGCCGCCACCGGCGAAGAGGGCGTCAAGCTGATCGAGCGCGAAGCGCCGGACCTGGTGTTCCTCGACGTCAAGATGCCGGGCATGGACGGCCTCGAGGTGCTGCAGAAGGTCAAGCACCTGACCGACGTCACGCCCATCGTGGTGATTTCCGGCCACGGCGACATCAGCACCGCGGTTGAAGCCACGCGCCTCGGCGCCTTCGACTTCATCGAGAAGCCGCTCGAGCGTGAGCGTGTCCTGGTCACGGTTCGCAATGCCGTGGACACGCGGCGCCTGAAGACCGAGAACCGCACGTATCGGAAGGATGCCGAGAAGAAGTACCAGATCATCGGCGATTCGCCCGCGCTGGCGGCGGTTCGCGGCGCCATCCAGAAGGCGGCCCCGACCAACGCGACGGTGCTGATCTGGGGCGAAAGCGGCGTGGGCAAGGAACTGGTCGCTCGCGCCATTCATCGCGAGAGCCTGCGCCGTGATGGCGCGTTCGTGCAGGTCAACTGCGCGGCGATTCCCGACGAGTTGATCGAATCGGAGCTGTTCGGCCACGAGAAGGGCTCCTTCACCGGCGCGACCGATCGGCAGATCGGCAAGTTCGAGCAGGCCGATAAGGGCACGATCTTTCTCGACGAGATCGGCGACATGAGCCTGAAGACGCAGGCCAAGGTGCTGCGCGTCCTGCAGGAGCAGGAACTCGAGCGGCTCGGCAGCAACCGCGTGCTCAAGGTGGACGTGCGCGTCATTGCCGCGACCAACAAGAACCTCGAGGAAGAGATCGATCGCAACACGTTTCGCGAGGACCTGTTCTATCGCCTCAACGTCGTGCCGATCCATGTGCCGGCGCTGCGCGAGCGGCGCGACGACATTCCCGCGCTGGTGCGGCACTTCGCGGACCTGTTCGCCCGCGACAACAATTTCCGCCGCAAGACGTTCACGGTTGCGGCGATGGAAAAGCTCAAGCAGCAGCACTGGCGCGGCAACATCCGCGAGCTGCGCAACTTCGTCGAGCGGCTGGTGATCATGACCAGCGTCGAGTCGATTGACGTCAACGACATCCCGGACGGCGGCGCGATTCGTGCCGACGCCGCGGCGATCGCCGGAGGCGGCGGCAGCGGCAGCGCCACCGTCTCGGAGCAGTCCTGGATGCAGGCGCCGACGCTGCAGGAGTTCAAGTCGGGCTCCGAGCGCGCGTACCTCGTGGCCAGGCTCCGCGAGAACGGGTGGAACATCTCGAAGACGGCCGAAGTCATCGATACGCCACGTAGTAATCTGTATAAGAAGCTTGAGCAGTACCGGATTTCGCAGGAAAGTGATGGATAGTGTTTGCCGCAGTGAGCCGGGTAATCGCTGCCGGCGGTAACCACCTCGCCTGAGCCCGCAAGGGCAAAGGCGGATGAAGTGCCGGCGGGAGAGGAAAGTCCGAACTCCGCAGGGCAATGCGCCGGGTAACACCCGGGCGGGGCGACCCGACGGAAAGTGGCACAGAAAATATACCGCCCGCCTGCGCGCCGGTTCGAAAGAGCCGGCGCTACGGCGCGGTAAGGGTGAAATGGTGGGGTAAGAGCCCACCGCGCGGCTGGCAACAGACGTGGCAGGCCAAACCCCGCATGGAGCAAGACCAAATAGGGACGCTGATCGAACGGCCCGTTCGCGCGTCCGGGTAGGTTGCTCGATCCCGTCAGTAATGGCGGGGCTAGAGGAATGATTGCCTTCATCGGCGCCGCAAGGTGACGGTGAAACAGAATTCGGCTTATAGGCTCACTGCGGCTTCTTTTTCCCTGGGACGGTTGATTGGCTAACTATCTCGTGACTGGCGGCGCCGGCTTCATCGGCTCCCACATTTCAGAAACGCTCGTGCAGCGCGGTCATCGCGTGCGCGTCGCCGACAATTTCATTACCGGCTACCAGCGCAACATTCGTGACGGCGTGGAGTTTCTCGAAGGCGACTGCGCCGACCCCGCGTTCGCGAAGCAGATCGTCGCCGGCATGGACTACGTGATCCACCAGGCGGCGATTCCGTCGGTGCCGCGATCGGTCGAAAAGCCGCTCGAGTCGCATCGCGCCAACGTGGAC
>DATMJU010000518.1:0-3599 GCA_035553795.1 Vicinamibacterales bacterium | reverse complement strand
TCATCGGACTCAACGACTCGGGCGGCGCACGCATTCAGGAAGGCGTGCTCTCACTGGGCGGCTACGCGGACATCTTCCTGCGTAACACGCTGGCATCGGGCGTGGTGCCGCAGATCTCGGCGATTCTCGGCCCCTGCGCCGGCGGCGCGGTGTATTCGCCGGCGATCACCGACTTCATCGTGATGGTGAAGGAAAGCAGCTACATGTTCGTGACTGGTCCAGACGTCATCAAGACCGTCACGCACGAGGACGTCACCAAGGAAGACCTCGGCGGCGCGATGACGCACAACGAGAAGAGCGGCGTGGCGCACTTCGCCGTTGAAGACGATGCCGAGTGCATTGCGCTGATCCGCGAACTGCTGTCGTTCATGCCGGACAACAACCTCGACGATCCACCGCGGAAAGCGACGCAGGATCCACCCGATCGTGAGGACGACGCGCTCGACGCGCTCGTGCCGGCGTCGCCGAACCAGCCGTACGACATGCTGGATCTGATTCATACGATCGCCGACGACAGCTACTTTCTCGAGGTGCACCAGCACTACGCGAAGAACATCCTGGTCGGATTTGCGCGCCTCGGCGGCCGTCCCGTCGGCATCGTCGCCAACCAGCCCGCGTACCTCGCCGGGACGCTCGACATCAACGCCTCGGTCAAGGGCGCACGCTTCGTTCGCTTCTGCGATGCGTTCAACATCCCGCTGATCACCTTCGAGGATGTACCCGGGTTCCTGCCCGGCACCGTGCAGGAATACGGCGGCATCATCCGTCACGGCGCGAAGCTGCTGTATGCCTTCGCCGAAGCGACGGTACCGAAGATCACGGTGATCACGCGGAAGGCCTATGGCGGGGCGTACTGCGTGATGGCGAGCAAGCACATTCGCACCGACTTCAACTACGCGTGGCCCAGCGCCGAGATTGCGGTGATGGGCGCGGAGGGCGCGGTCAACATCCTCTACAAGCGCGAGATCGAAAAGGCCGCCGATCCGGCGGCGATGCGCGCGCAGAAGATCGCGGAGTTCCGTGAGCGGTTCGCCAGTCCGTATGTCGCCGCAGAACACGGCTACGTGGACGAGGTCATCCTGCCGAGAATGACACGCGCCAAACTGGTGCAGGCGCTGGCGACGCTCGATCACAAGCGCGACAAGAATCCACCGAAGAAGCATGGCAACATCCCGTTGTAGGCATGCCGTCCTGCTGATCGCCGCGATCAGCCTCGCGTGCATGTCGCGCGAATCGGTTCCGCACGCGGCGCCGATCGCGCAGGACAAGATCGAAAAGCTGCACATTCAACACCTGACGCCACGGCCGGATTTTGTCGGCCCGCTGCCGACGCGGCTCGAGTGGACCGCCGTTGAAGGCGCGGACCACTACGCGATTGGGGTCGAAAACGAGATCGAAATACCGGTGTTCGATCAGGATGGCATCAAGGGCACGTCGGTCGCGTGGCCCACGGGACTGAAGATTGAAGCCGGTACGTACTACTGGCGTGTCGTCGGATTGAAGGGCAATCGCCTGATTGCCGATTCAGGAAGGGCAGCTTTCGTCGTTCGAGAGTAGCCGGGTGTACATAATCACGACACGCCGTTGAGCTTTCAGAATCAACGGTTTAGGTTCTAACCTCATCAATAATATCGCCTGTGTGGTCTGTTTTGAGACAGTGAGAGTCTTCGCTGTTTAGTAGACACGCTCTATATACGCTTGACGCGAGGACAGGACTTCCCCCATACTTTGAATGACTCTATATGACACTTTGGCGCGACCAGAGCGGCAACATGAGTCAAATTTGTTTGTGCGCTTTCACATTTGAAGTGTTGTTGCTCGTTGTCGTCCCTCGGTAGTTGAGACCTTAGATGAGTTTCCAATCGCTCCCCCGTTTGGTACGGCGCCACTCACGCGTGGCGATCGCGACGTTTGCTGTTGTTGCGATCGCTGCGACGACGATGCTCGCGCAGTTCGGCACGTTCGACGCTCAGCACCAAGGGCAGTTGTGGGGCGTGCGCCAGGAGCTGCCGTCATCCGGTGGTTTTCCAACCGGCACCGTGTTCGTGAACGGCACGCTGTACGTCGCCGACCAGGGCAACCAGGAAGTTCTCGCTTACAACACGACCACGTGGGCGCCTGTGGACGTCTCGGGCGGCGATTGGAATCAGTCCGGCGTCCCCGGCAATCCGGCCTTCGGCCTGGTGCCGAATGAAGTGGCGAAGATCACCGTCAACGGCGCCGACGCCATCCTGATTTCGGACTTGTCCGCGCCGCGCGCGCTGGCGTTCGATCCGACCGGCGCGCACCTGTTCACGCTGCGCCTCGACAATCCCGGCGCGACGCCCGATGACGTGAATCCGTTGATCAACGGCGTGGCGATGGGACCCGGTGCCTCGTTCACCTTGACGGAAGTCGTGGACCAGGAACCGACGCTGACGCTGAGCGGCGCCTTTGCCGCCGGCTGGACGAACGAAGGCCGTACCCGTGGCGTGGCGCTCGCGTTCAACGGCTCAACGTTCACCCACGACAACGGCGAGTTCTCGGCCACGCCCAATGCGGTGTTGAATGGCACCGAGGGCGCGGGTGTCGGCCCCGTGGCATTTGAAATCTACGGCGTCGTGTTCGACAGCACCGGCAATCTCTACATCATCGACACGCTGACGGAGCGGATCAACGTTTACGACTCGAACGCCAGCTTCTCGCATCGCTTCCGCTTCGGCACGCCGGCGACCGACAACGGCGTTGAAGAGTTCGCGCAGCCGTTTGGCCTCGCGTTCTGGCCGGACGCCAATGGCGGCCGCTTGTTCGTGGCCGACGATCTCAACAACCGCATCCGCGTGTATCGCCCGAACATTGCCAACAACACGCTGGACTTCATCACCGACATCGACCGGCTGGCGCCGGCTGTCGATCCGCAGCCGTTCTCCCTGTCGATTGATCCCGTGAATGGCTTGCTCGCCGTTTCGGACTTCAACACGCCAAGTGTTTGGGTGGTCAAGACTGCGGACCTCGTCGCCTACAACCTGCAGGTTCTGGACGCAGGCGGCAGCCCGACCGAGACCGTCTGCGCGGGCACGCCCTACCAGATTCGTTTCAGCATCACCGTGCCGTCCGGCCATCCGAACGTTTCAGGTGTGCTGCCGCTGTTGACGGTGAATGGCGACGCCCAGAGCGGCGCGGTCGCCGCCGACAGCTACCCGGCGACGATGGAGGCGGGCAACGTCGCGACCTACACCTACTCGCTCGTGATGCCCGCGGATGCATCAGGCGATCTCAATGTCGTGGCCAGCGCCTCCGCCCCGTCGACGACCGACGTCCTGAGCGCTTTCGGCCTGGTGACCGCGAGCTCCTGCCCCGTGGGCAACGAGCCGCCGGTGATTACCACGTCGCAACTGCCGGTCGCCCAGATCTCCGGATGGACGCCCGTCTACGCCGGCGAGACGACCGAGTTCACGATGACCGTGACCGATGACGAGGCTGTCCAGCGCCTGGAATACCGTGTCACCGGAGCCAACGATTTCGGCGGCTCGTATTCTCCGGTCATCTTCAGCGGCACCAGCGCCTCCGAGAGCGTCACCATCCAGTTGCCGGAGCAGGGCGAAACGACGATCGAATAC
>DATMJU010000517.1:0-2242 GCA_035553795.1 Vicinamibacterales bacterium | reverse complement strand
AATCGGAGTTCAGCGACACAAGCACACCCTTGCGCATCATGAGCGCGGCGTTGTAGGGGATCGCGTCGAACGCCTCGACCTTGTAAGCCCACCAGTCCGAGAATGTCGAAGCGCCGGCGCCATGCTCAGCGATTTCCTTGGCGACCTTGTAGCCCTCCAGCACGTGCTGCAGCGTTTGGATCTTGAAGCCAAACTCGTCGGCGACCCGCAGCAGCATCAGGATTTCGTCGGCGCGATAGCAGTGCGCGTGAACCAGACGCCTGCCTTCGAGAACCTCGACCAGGGGATCGAGCTTCAGATCGCGGCGAGGCGGAATGACGGTCTCGCCCTTCGCCACACGCGCCTGATAGTCCTTCCACTTCGCTTGATAGATCTTCGCTTCGTTGAACGCGGAACGGATCACGTCTTCGACGCCCATGCGCGTCGCCGGGTAGCGCAGGTTGTTCGGCGCGGCGCCGAAGACCGCTCCACCGGCCGCCGACCCGCGGCGTTTCGGATTCTCGCCGAGCGCGAACTTGATGCCCGGCATGGCGGCATCGAACACCATCTCATTCGCCGTCTTGCCCCAACGCATCTTGATCACGGAACACTTGCCACCGATCGCATTGGCCGATCCATGCAGGATGTTCGACAGCGTCACGCCGCCCGCGAGAGCGCGATAGATCGCGATGTCCGTCGGATTCAGCACATCCTCGATACCGACCATCGACGAAACGGAAACGCTGCCCTCATTGATGGCGTCGGCGGCAATGTGCGAGTGCGCGTCAATGATGCCGGGCATCAGGTACTGGCCATTGGCCTCGATCACCTGGGCGCCCGGCGGCACCATCACCTTCTCGCCCATCTCCTTAATTTTGCCGTTCTCGACCACAACGGAGCCCTTGAAGCCCGGCTTCGTAACGGGCAAGACATTGGCGTTTTGAATCACCACCACTTGCGCGGACGCGATGGCCGCGCCGAGGAACGTCACTAGGAATCTCATTGGCTCACCTCCGGCTTGGCGGGTGGAGTTGGGGGCGGCGGTTCGTAGCGAACGCCATCAACAAAGACTGCCTGAATCTCAGGACGCTCGGCGAACAGCTCACCCTTGGTGACAAGAAGGTTGGCGATCTTGCCCTTCTCGATTGAACCGATGCGGTCGGCGACGCCGAAGATCTCCGCAGGTGCGAGCGTCATGGCCCGCAGCGCTGCGTCCGTCGAAAGGCCCTTACTGATCGCGGCGCGAGCGCCTTTGAGCGCATCAGCCGGCGTCTGACCATCGGAGTAGAACGCGAACTTGACGCCCGCCTTCGCCAGCGCCGCCGGCGAGGTGGCCGCGTTCTCGCGCAGTTCGAGGGTGCGGAAGCTGTCCACTTCATCCGGGTCGCGATCACGCGCCGCCTCAGGCCACTTCAGGCTCACCAGCACCGGCACACCGGACTTCGCGATCAACTCCGGCACCCGGTAGGCTTCATGAGCGCCGTAGAGGACCGGCTTGATCTTCAGCTCATTCGCGAAGTTGAGAATGCGATGAAAGTCAACGGCGCTCACCGCCGGCATCAGCAAGCGCCTCGACTCAAGCACACCCTCGAGCGCGCGATCGTACGCCGGGCGCTCAAGACCAGCAGGACTCTTCGCGTAGAGATCTTTCGCCTTCTGGTAATGCTCCGCGTCCAGAAACACCTGCCGAATGTAGGCGAACGTTCCCATGAGCGAGCCGGGGAAAGCGGTGAAGCCGCCGCGTGCGAGCGTAACGAGTTGACCAACCTGATTCTCGACCACCATCCGGCCCGCATTCTCGCCGGCAAGATTGATCACCGCGCCTTGCCCGGTGAAGATGCCGCCCGTCGGGAACGTCACCGCGCTCGTATAGCCGCCATTGCGAGCGGCTTCCAGGCGGCGCTCATTGCTCCGGACCAAATCCGAGGCGCGAACCCAGCTATTGGTGAGCGGGCGATCCTCTGGACCACGGGCCGGAGTGGACGCCGCGCCCGGCATCGGGAGGGCACCCGGCATCGCGCCACGGCCGGGCCCTGCGCCAGGTCCGGCGGTGGGCGCGGCTTCTGGGATTCCGATCGAGCCCATGGCTTCGACCAGGCCCGGATATACCGTGAGTCCTTCGCCGTCGATGACCCAGGCGTCGGACGGGATCGCGGCGTTCTCGCCGACATCGGTGATCAGGCCGTTCTTGACAACGACGTTGCCCTTGGCAATCGGCGCTCCGCTGACCGGGAAAATCCGTGCATTCCGAATGGCGACGACC
>DATMJU010000516.1:0-5615 GCA_035553795.1 Vicinamibacterales bacterium | reverse complement strand
GTGCACGTCAACGAGCCCACGGTCGGCGGTGAGGCACAGCTTCCATTCGGCGGCACCAAGTCCACCGGCGTAGGCGAGCGCGAGATGGCTGAAGAGGGCTTGAACTTCTTCACCGAGATCAAGACCGTCTTCATCAACTACTCGGGGAACGCCGAGCGTTCGATGACCAGGTGAGGGAGCAGGCCAACAGGCGAACGGGCCAACAGGCCATCAGGACGCTCGGGTGCCTGTTGTTCGCGCTCGCCGCCACAGGTGCGCTCACCGCACAGGACCTGTCCTCCGTAGCCTTGGCGAAGGAGGACTGGCCGCAGATTCTCGGGCCGAATCGCAACGGCATCTACACCGGGCCGCCGATCGTTCCTTCGTTCCCGCGGTCGGGGCCACCGTCGCTGTGGACTCGCGAAGTCGGCGCCGGCTTCTCCGGCCCCGCCGTTGCCGGCGAACGCCTCGTGCTGTTCCATCGCGTCAACAACCGCGAGACGGTCGAAGCGATCGACGCGTTGACCGGCAAGACCGCGTGGATGTTCGACTACCCCACCGCGTATCGCGACGATTTCGGTTTCGATGAAGGCCCGCGCGCCGTCCCGGTGATTGCCGGCGGACGCGTGTTCACGCATGGCGCCGACGGCATGCTGCACGGCCTCGACTTTGCCACCGGGAAGATGCTGTGGAGCAGCGACACGCGCAGGGTCTTTGACGCGCCCAAGGGTTACTTCGGCGTCGCTTCGTCACCGGTCGTTGACGGCAACCGCGTGCTCGTCAACGTTGGCGGCCGCAAGGGTCTTGGCCCGCCGAAGCCAGGCGAAGGCGGCGGCATCGTCGCCTTCGACGCGGCGACTGGAAAGACGCTGTGGACGTCGACCGCTGACGAGCCCAGTTATTCGGCGCCGGTGATCGCAACCATCAACGGCCAGCACACCGGCGTGTTCTTCACGCGCACTGGCCTTGTTGCGATCGATCCCGCAAGCGGCAAGGTGCTCTACCAGTTTCGCTGGCGCGCGCGGATGGCGGCCTCGGTGAACGCCGCCGTCCCAATCGTCAGGGGCAACCAGATCTTCCTGTCGGCGAGCTATGGCACCGGCGCCGTCCTGCTGCAGGTCGCCAACAACTCGGTGACGCAGGTCTGGTCCGGTGATGAATCGATGTCGAACCACTACTCGACCAGCGTCCTCAAGGACGGCTACCTGTATGGGTTCGACGGACGCCAGGAGTTCGGCCAGTCGCTCCGCTGCGTCGAGCTTGCGACCGGCAAGGTGATGTGGAACGTCGATGGTTTCGGAGCGGGATCGCTGCTAATCGCCGGCGAGACGCTGGTGATCATGCGCGAGTCCGGAGAGCTGGCGCTGGCGCCAGCATCACCAAAGGCCTTTCGGTTCTCAGCCCGGGCCCAACTGTTGAAGGGGGTCGTGCGCGCCTACCCGGCGCTCGCCGGCGGCCGGTTTTTTGTGCGCAACGATCGGCAGCTAGGCGCCTACGATCTTAGAGTCCAGTAACAGCAAACACAGAAGCACAGAAACACGGAATCACAGAACTAATGACCTTTTAGGATCCTGCTTAGCAGGATCCTAAAGGAGCGTTTAATTCTGTGGTTCGGTGATTCTGTGTGAGTTGTTATTTGACCTGGACGACGACGTCCTTATAGGTATTCAGCGCACCGTCCGAAGCCATGCAGCGAATCGTGTACTGGCCCGGATCCTCGAACGTCACGTTCACCTGGTACTTGCCATCGGCCGGAACCGCCGGCGCCATCCAGCGCGGCGCCCACGGCGAGTTGGCGCCCGCACGCGTGTCTTCCCACACCTTGGCCTGGCGCGGCGTGAACGACACACGGCCGGCGCCTCGATACACGAAGCACGAATGCCGCAGACCGGTCTGGCTGCCCACGGTGATGGCTGAGGGCGGACGCTGCGCCGCGGGATCGAACGTCATGGTGCCGCGGGGCACCAGGGTCGGCGTCGAGTTGGTGGCCCGCGCACGCGCGGCGGCCACGCGCTCGGCTTCACGCGAGTCCGGGCCGTAACGCGGACGCGGCACGCCGTCATCCTTTGCGACGGCAATGAGCGTCAACGGCTGGCCGACTTGCGCGCGGCGCTCGCCGGTGTCGATCGTGATCTCCGGCGCAACGTTGGCGCGAATCGCCGGGCTGCTGATACCGGCGCCAAGCGCGCCCTGTTCGGACGCCTGGACGATGTTGTCGACGAGCGAGTCTTCACGCAGCGTGGCGTAGGCGCGTTCGGTCTTGCCGCGCACGGTCAGCGTCCAGATCAACTCCTTGTTGCCCCAGTCCTTGGGCACGCGGACCTTGAACACGAAGCGATTGCGGCGCGGGAGAAAGCGCGTCGGCTGGCCCTGATCGCACGGTCCCGGCGAAATGCAGTTGTCTGGACCGATCGCCACGCTGGGCTCTTCCTCCCAGTTGCGATTCATGTAGCCAAACATCATGTTGAACGACCCGTCGTCGTTCTTTTCCCAGCCTTCGAAGGCCGGGGAGACGTTCTGGCCACTGTTGTAGGTGAGCATCTGTGAGCTCGCCGTTTGATAGGCGAGCCCAACCATCAACACTGAGAAAGCGAGTCGTTTCATTGCTGTTGCTGCTGCGACGCCGGCTTGGCCGTGGTGTTGGTCGGCGGCGGCGGAATGACGTTACACAACGGACAACCGAGGATGACGTCTGGGCGATTGGGACCGAGCTTCTCGCGCCGCTTGGCCATCTCCTCCTGGAACTCCGCGTCGGTGAGCGGCATGATCTGGCCGAGATCGATGAACATGTTCGCGATCGACCGGTTGCCCGAGCCCTGCCAGTTGCGCGGATCCGGGATGTTCTTGTTGTTCGGCGTGTTGTCCATGTAGCCGATGATGTGAAGGATCGTGCCGCGCGGCAGCAGCGGCGCGTGGTCGTCCTGGTACTCGTACTGGCGCACCCAGTTGTGGTCGTAGCCGGCGCAGGTCAGCGTCTGGATGTTGAAGCCCCAGATCGCCTCGAGGCACATGCGCTGCCCAGGCGCGTGCAGGTGCGGCTCGAAGGTGACGATCTTCGCGGGCTGCTGCAGCACTTCATACGCGTGCAGCTGCTGGTTGGCCTCCTGCGGCTTGATGTCGATGTCGAGCGCGTTGGCCAGGTTGTGCAGCGTGGTGCGCTTCTTCGGCTTGTAGCCGACCGGGTGGAACTTGAAGCCGAACAGCAGCTTCGACTTCACGTCGGCGCCGCCGGCGTGGAGGTGCGCTGACTGGTAGATGATGCTCGAGCCGGCCTTCAACAGGCGTCCCGCGTCTTCATCGAAGATGTCGGCGTTGCGGCCCACTTCGTGCACGGGCCAGCCCACCGCGTCCTGCGTCACCGAGGCGTCGATCGGATCGCCCGTCTCGTCGACCGGCGCGGTCGCCCAGATCAGGTGATGCCACACGTAGCGCTGGCCCACCGTCTGGCGTCCGGACTCGTTGCTGAAGTTGTTGACCTCGCGGATCTCGACCGACTTCACATAACGGTCTTCGGTGAGCGGCACCTTGGTCGGGGGGAACTCACCCCACCAGTCGGGCGTGTTCGCCTTGACGAGGATCTCGGGGCTTTCGATGATCAGGTCGGGTTCGCCGGCGTGCCATGACGCGCCGTCCTGGAACACCAGCGGCTTCGGCATGTCGGCCGGGTTGCCGCGCGGCGCGCCGCTGTCGGCCCACTTCGCGATCTTGGTGATTTCTTCCTCGCTCAGCGACGGGTCGTTCTTGTAGTGCTGGATGCCGATGTTCTTCTCGATGTACCAGGGGGGCATGACGCCCGCCTTGTCGCGCAGGGCGGTCCGCGCCTTCATCGACCGCGCCCACGGCCTGGCCTCTTCGTAGGTCAGCAACGACATCGGCGCCACCTGGCCCGGGCGGTGGCAGTTCTGGCAGCTGCGCTGGAGAATCGGCGCAATATCTTTGGTAAAGGTGACTTCGCCGGGCTTGTCCGCCGTAGCGCTTGGCGCGGAGGCGGACGCCTGTTGAGCGCTCACGGTGAGCGGAGCCAGGGCCCCGAACAACGCTGCGCCGAGGACCGCCGCTCCAGCCGCCATAGCAAGGCCGAATTCCTTACGAACTGCCATTTGTGTCTCCTTGGGAGTCGCGTCTAACGACCTCCTATTCTACGACGAGGACCGCCACGGCGTTCCGGTCATCCCAGCATGCGTCCCACGGGTTTCCCGCCTGCTTTAAACGGGATTTTCGACGGTTTCCCGGCCCAGTCGGGATACGATTACCGCTTCCCGCCGCGCGGCGCGCGGCTAAGGCAACACTCAAGGCGGACACGTGCATCCTGACCTCACTGAAACGATCGCCTTCCACGAAGCCATCATCGCGGAAGGCGGCAAGGCCCTCGTCGGTTACCACCTGCCCAAGATCCTGGCGAACCTCGTGCTGCTGTCGGAAATTCCGACCACCTACGACAAGAAGGAACAGCGCCAGGTCAACTCGGGCAACCTGCTGCTGCGCGGCGTTCCCGGCGTCGGCAAGACGTTCTTTGGCGTCATCCTCGCCGCGATCAGCGACGCCAAGTTCGCGCGCATCCAGGGCCGCGCCGACTTGCAGCCGACCGAAGTCGTCGGCTTCCAGATGATCAATCCGGCGACCGGCGAGCTGACCACGGAAATGGGTCCGCTGGCCGAGGCCGAGGTCATCCTGCTGGATGAAATCAACCGCATCCCGCTCAAGTCGCAGAGCGCGTTTCTCGAAGGTCTGCAGGACCGCACCGTCACCGTCGGCAAGAAGACCTACTAGCTGCCCGCGTTCAACTTCGCGATCGCGACGATGAACCCGGTCGAGCTCGGTCAGGGCACCTTCCCGCTCTCGGAAGCGGCGACCGATCGCTTCGCGATCATGGTCAACATCGGCTACCTGCCGCCCGAAGAGGAACGCAAGCTGGTGAACTTCGACTTCAAGCAGGTGCGCCTCGGCAGCCTGATGAAGAAGGAGCGCATCATCCAGCTGCGCGCCGCGATCACCGAGCACGTGTTCCTGCACGAGCGTCTCGGCGACTACGTGCAGCGCCTGGTCGCCAACTCGCGTCCCTACAATCCCGACACCGACTGGCACAGGCACTCCCCGTCGGAGCTGGTGGAAACCGGCGTCGATCTCGGCGCGTCACCCCGCGCGATCATCGTGTGGGGCCGTCTCGCCAAGGTGTGGGCGCTCATCGTGCATCGCCGCGACGAGGTCTACCCGGAAGACATCCAGGAACTCGCGAAGTACGTGCTCAGCCATCGCCTCTGGCTCGGCCCGCACGCCGCGAGCCACGGCCTCACGCAGGAAGCCGTGATCAAGGACATCATCGACAAGACGCCGATCCCCTGATTCGATGAGAACGCGCGAACAAGAGGTCGAGCCTCTGATCAACTTGTCGGAGATCACGGAAGTCGAGCTGATCATCGTCAAGCGGATGCGGGAGTTCACGATCGGCGATCACGCCAGCATGTTTCACGGCACGGGCTTCGACTATGTCGGCCTGCGCGACTGGCAGGCCGGCGATCGCTTCGAGCATATCGACTGGCCGCAGTCCTCGCTGACCAACTTCAGCCCGCTCGTGGTGCGCGAGTTCGAGCAGCCGACGACGTCGAGCGTGATCATGGTGGTCGATCGCTCAGCGT
>DATMJU010000515.1:0-3152 GCA_035553795.1 Vicinamibacterales bacterium | reverse complement strand
ACGCTGAACCCCTTGCACCATTGAACCCACTTGTGTATAACCATTTGGTTATGGACGCTTCGCAACTGGACGCCACCTTTGCCGCGCTTGCGGATCCCACTCGCCGCGCCATCCTGGCGCGGCTGGCGACCGGTGAGGCGTCGGTGACGGAGCTAGCCGAGCCGTTCGACATGAGCCAGCCGGCGATCTCGAAGCATCTCAAGGTGCTGGAACGCGCCGGGCTGATCGTGTGCGGTCACGATGCGCAGCGGCGGCCCCGCCGTCTGGATCCGAAGCCCCTCGCCGACGCAATCGGTTGGATCGAGACCTACCGCCAGCAATGGGAAGCCGCGTTCGCTCGACTCGATGGGGTGCTCGAAGAGATGAAAGCGGAAAAGAAGGCCGAGACCAGGGACCGAAAGAGAAAAAGACGATGACTGAAAACATTACCGTGACCATCACCACGCCGTCCGACCGCGAGACCGTTGTGACTCGCGAGTTCGATGCACCCGCCGCGCTCGTGTTCGACGCGGTGACGAAAGCCGAACTGATCAAACGCTGGTATGGCCCCGACGGTTTCCTGGACTCCTGCGAAAGCGATGTCCGAGTCGGCGGCACGTGGCGCTTCGCCTTCACGGTGGGCGGCAAGCAGATGGCCAAGTACGGCGTCTACAACGAAATCGACCCGCCGCGCCGGTTCGTGCGCACCGAACGCTTTGAAGGCTGGGAGGACTACGAGGCGCTCATGACCGTGGAGTTCGTTGAGCGCAACGGCAAGACAACGATGACGCAGCACTTCGTGTTTCCCTCCCGGGAGCTGCGCGACACCGTGATGAAGACCGGATTGACGCCGCAGGGCATGAGCGCGTTCTACGAGCGGCTGGACACGCTTTTCGCAGAGATGCAGAGGTAGCCATGACAGAAGAGATCACCGTCACCATTACGACGCCGACCGAACGCGAAGTGGTCGTCACCCGGGACTTCGCCGCCCCGGCGGCGCTCGTGTTCGATGCGCTCACCAAGCCCGAGCTGATCAAGCGCTGGTATGGTCCGCCCAACGCACTAGAGGTATGTGAGAGCGACCCCCGTCCCGGCGGGACCTGGCGCTTCGTCAGCAACGTGCGCGGCAAGTCGATCGTGCAGTTCGGAATCTACAAGGAGGTGGATGCGCCGCGGCGGTTCGTGCGCACCGAGAGCTGGGAGGACTGGGACCCGGGTGAGACGTTCGTCACCGTGGACCTCGTCGAGCGTCACGGCACCACGACGATGACGCAGAGCATCGTGTTTCCGACACAGGAGGTCCGAGACGTCGTGCTGAAGGGCGGCCTGACGCCGAAGGGCACCAGCGAATTCTACGGGCGGCTGGAGGAGTTGCTCGGCTCGATCGCGTGAATCTTGCCGACGCGCGTCGCGTGACGCCCGCCTTCGAACGGCGTCTGCAGGAAGATCTTCACGATCTCTTTGGCGCGTGACTCCGGCAGGATGCGCGCGCCGAGCGTCAGCACGTTGAGATCGTTGTGCTCGCGCGCGAGGCGGGCGGTGTCGGTGTCGACAATCGCCGCCGCTCGCACGCCCGCGACCTTGTTCGCCGCGATCGACATGCCCACGCCGGTGCCGCACACCAGGATGCCCCGGTCGAAACGCCCGGCCGCCACGCCCTCCGCCACCGCGCGGGCGAAATCCGGGTAGTCCACCGACTGCGCGCTCGACGTGCCGAAGTCCTCGTAGGCAATCCCGAGCTCGTCGAGCAGCTTTCTCAGCGAATCCTTCAGCTGGTAGCCGGCGTGATCAGCGCCAATCGCAATCCTCATTTCGTGGCGGAATTGTAACACCTGCCACGACCGCGAGAATCTCTGCACCATTGCGATCGACCTTGCACAGAATGTGCGGACATCGATGCCTTTTCCATCCGCAAACATCTGCGCGGGCCTTACGCTGCTCGCGTGAGGGCCGATGCCGTTTGAAGACATCAGGCCCATCGTATCCGGGCTGGTGGGCGGGGTCCTCGCCCTCGCGCTGGGTCGGTGGTTGTCGCGATGGTTGCCCGACAAGGTCAATGGCAAGGGTGCGGCCACGCTCGTGCACGACCACGCTGTGGCCCTGCGCGCCGGCAACATCGCCGCCGGGGCTGGCCTGGTGGGCGCGCTGGTGCTGTATCAGTGGGGTGGCGTCGCCGACGATGATTGGCGTCCGCTGGGTGTGGCGGTGGGACTGATCCTGTCGGCTCCGGTGACCGTTGTCCCGTTGGCCTCGTGGCTGAGACGGCAGAGCGCCAAGGAGGCAATCGCGGCGTACGCGATCAAGAACAGGATGCCCTTCGTCTTGCTGTATCTGACATCGGCGGCCGGAGTTCCACTGCTGGTGTTCTCGCTTCTCCACTACGGCTGACCGGCCGCTGCGCGCAGGCAACTTCGGCAGCACGCGCCTGCCGACACAAGGCACTATAGACAGGTGCCTCTTGTTGTCCTGACGCCGAAAGGCGAGAACCGTGTCCGCGGCGGGCATCCGTGGGTGTACCGCTCCGACATCGCCGATGTCGTCGATCCCGAGCCCGGCGCAATCGTCGAAGTGCGCGGCCCCCGGCAGCGAATGCTCGGCCACGCGCTGTTCAGCGATCAGTCGCAGATCACCATCCGGATGATCTCGCACGATGCGCCTCCCAATGAGGTGCCGATCGACGATGCGTTCTGGCGCGCGCGACTCGAAGCGGCAATTCGATTCCGCGAGTCCCTGAAGCTGAACGCAACCGCCTATCGCCTCGTGCACGGCGAAGCCGACCTGTTGCCGTCGCTGATCGTCGATCGCTACGGCGACTACCTGGTGATGCAGACGCTGTCGCAGGGCATGGATCGGCTGTCGCCGACGCTGGTGCGCCTGCTCGTGGAGATCACCGGCACGAAGGGCATTCTCGCGCGCAACGATCCCAAGGTCCGGCTCCTCGAAGGCCTCGAGCAGACGGTCGAGATCCTTCACGGTGACGTGCCGCCGACGATTCCCGTGACCGAAGCCGGCATCTCGTACGACGTGGATCCGTGGCACGGACAAAAGACCGGGTTGTTCCTCGATCAGCGGGAGAACAGGGAAGCCATCGCGCGTTACGCGCACGGCCGCATGCTCGACTGCTTCAGCTACAACGGCGGCTTCGCGCTCGTCCTCGCGAGGCACTGCGACAC
>DATMJU010000514.1:0-3608 GCA_035553795.1 Vicinamibacterales bacterium | reverse complement strand
ACTGCCCGGTCATGAGCGTGCACCTGGGTGAATCACCCGAAGAGTCCGAGTTCCTGGAGAGGGGCAGTGGCCCCTGGCGAGGGATGCTCGAAGCGATTGGCGTCTGGCGCGATGACTGGGCGATACCCGGCTGCGATCCGGTGGCGTATCTCGATCGCCACGATCTGATCGACGCGCGCACGCTGGTCGTGCACGGCGTGCAGTTCAGTGATGCCGCGTTGGCGCGGCTTCGGGAGATTGGCGCGACGCTGGTGACCTGCCCTCGCAGCAACCAGTGGGTGGGCGTGGGCGACCCGCCGGTGGCGCGGTTCTATCGCTCCGGCGTGAGTGTGGCGGTGGGCACGGACAGCCTTGCAAGCGTCGGCGACTTGAACCTGTTCTCGGAACTCGCGGCGATCCGCCGCCTGGCCCCCGAGGTGCCGGCGGCCCGGATCCTCGAGAGCGCCACGCTGATCGGCGCTCGCGCACTGGGCCTCGACAGCGAACTCGGATCGCTGAGGCCAGGCAAGCACGCTAAGATGATCGCGGTCCGATTGCCGGAGGGGGTCGACAATGTCGAAGAGTTCCTCGTGAGCGGCATCACCCCGGATCGCATTGAACCCCTGAACCTCTGAACCCGTGAACCTGCTCTCGAAGTACCTCTCGTTTATCCGGTTCTCGCACTCGGTGTTCGCGCTGCCGTTTGCGCTGACGGGCGCGCTGCTGGCCTGGCAGGAGTCGCCGTTCGCGTGGCGTCAGGTTCTCTGGGTCATCGTGGCGATGGTGTCGGCGCGCAGCGCCGCGATGGGATTCAACCGCCTGGTGGACGCGCGCATGGATGCGCTCAATCCGCGCACGAAGATGCGCGAGATTCCCACCGGCGCGTTGAGCCGCACGAGCGCAATCATCTTCGTCGTCGTGTCGTCGATCGTGTTCGTTGCGGCATCGTTCCAGCTCAATCAGACATGCGGCGTGCTGTCGCCGGTCGCGCTCGCGATCGTGTTCTGGTATTCGCTCGCCAAGCGGTTCACGTCCTATACGCAGGTGTTTCTCGGGCTGGCGATGGCGGTGGCGCCGGTCGGGGGCTGGCTCGCCGCGGGCGGCGCCATTGATGCGCCGCAGCCGTGGCTGCTGGGGCTTGCGATTGGCTTGTGGGTCGGCGGCTTCGACATTCTCTATGCCTGCCAGGACCTGGACTTCGACCGCTCGTATGGCGCGAAGTCGATCCCGGTGCGCTTCGGAATCGCGCGCTCGCTGGTGATCTCGCGGGCGATGCACGTCGCCACCGTCATCTGCATGGCGGCGCTGGCCTGGCTGTTGCCGCTCGGAGCGATCTACTTGACCGGCGTGGCGATGGTCGCCGCGCTGCTGATCTACGAGCAATCGCTGGTGTCCGAGACGGACCTGTCGCAGGTCAAGAAGGCGTTCGATTTGAACGGGTGGGTGGGGATTTTGTATTTCGTCACGACGGGATTGGCCTTGTATGTCGGTTAGCCGGGAACCTGGAGCCGGGAACAAGGCACCGCAGGCCGGGGAAGTGGACAAGACCCCGGCCAGGATCTCCGGGATGTTCGACGCGATCGCGGGCCGTTACGATCTGCTCAACATGGTGTTGTCCGGCGGCATGGATCGCGCCTGGCGCCGGAAGATGATCAGTTCGTTGCGGCTGACCGGCCGCGAACGCGTGCTGGATGTGTGCACGGGCACTGCCGATGTGGCGCTCGGATGCGCGCGGCGCGGCGCGGCCGAGGTCGTCGGCGTTGATTTTTCGGGCTCCATGCTGGTGCACGGCCTCGAAAAGGTCCGGCAGGCGAGTCTCAGCAGCCGGGTTCACCTGGTTCGCGGGGACGCGACAGGGCTTCCGGTCGCGAGTGGTTCGGTCAACGCCGCGACGATCGCGTTCGGCATCCGTAACGTGCAACGGCCGGAGGTGGCTTGCCAGGAACTGGCGCGGGCGCTTGCGCCCGGCGGGCGGGTCGCGATTCTCGAATTCGGCACACCCGAGTCGCGGCTGTTCGGACCCGTCTATGCCTGGTATTCGAGGCACATCCTTCCACGCATCGGCCGCGCGGTGTCGGGCCACTCAGCCGCGTATACCTATCTGCCTGAGTCCATCGGAGCCTTTGCCTACGGCGAGGAGTTCGCCCAAATCCTCCGTGCCGCAGGGTTTTCACATGTTGAGGCAAGGCCATTGATGTTCGGCGCCGTCTATCTATACACGGGAACGAAATAAACCTCGTTACTGGTTCCGCGTAACTGGTAACTGGTTAGAACCAAACCGGGTACCCGGTACGAGGAACCCGTAACCGGTATAATCCTGTAAGCCCTTGAGTTATTTCGACTTCGACGATCGCTACAGCGACATTGAACCGGTCGGCTCCGCCATCAACCGGCGAGACGGCGTCGCTGTGTCGATCATGGTCCACGGGCTGATCGTTGCCGCGCTGCTGTTCCTGCCGCAGTACGTCGAGCAGTTCCTGCCGGTCCAGCCCGAGCAACCGCCTCCTCAGCAGCAGGCACAGCGGGAAGACCAGCCGCGATTCGTGTTCGTGCAGCCGCGCATGGAGCTGCCGCCGTCGCGCACGCCCGAACGAGTCGAGATGTCGGATCTCGATCGCAGCGCGCGATCGCCGGAGAAGGCCGCACCGGTGCTCGAGAACCCGCTCCCGATGGCACGCGGCAACTCCGCTGAGCGTACTGAAACGACTCCCGACGAGCGCATGAAGGGCGAAGGGCCGGCGCCGCAGCCGGCACCCCAGGCGCCGCAAGTGGAAATGCCGTCGGCCATCGAGCAGCGGCAGGCCGACACCGCCATGATGCAGCGGCCGCAGTTGCAGCAACCGCCTCCGGGCGGTTCGTTGGGCGAAGCGCTCAAGAACCTCCAGAAGTACGTCCAGAACGAATCGTTCAACAACCAGAAGGGGCAGGCGCAGGAGTTTGGCCCGCTGCAGTTCGATACCAAGGGTGTCGAGTTCGGGCCGTGGATTCGCCGCTTCGTTTCGCAGGTCCGCCGCAACTGGTTCGTGCCGATGGCGGCGCAGACGATGCGCGGGCACGTCGTGATCACGTTCTTCGTACACAAGAACGGCGCGCTGACCGACGTGACGGTGATCAAGCCCTCGTCCGTCGAGTCGTTCAACGTCGCCGCGGTGAATGCGCTGCTGGCGTCGAACCCGACGATTCAATTGCCGCCTGAGTATCCCGACTCGAAGGCGTTTTTCACCGTCACCTTCCTCTACAACGAATCACCGGGTCAGTGAAGTCGCTGATCGCCATACTCGGACCGACCGCGACCGGCAAGAGCGCGCTCGGCATCGCGCTCGCTGAGCGATTCAACGGCGAGATCATCAACTGCGACTCGACGGCGGTGTATCGAGGCTTCGACATCGGCACGGACAAGGTGCCGCTTGCCGAGCGGCGAGGCATTCCGCATCACCTGATCGACATTGCCGATCCGACCGACGAGTACACCGCTGCGCAGTTTGCGCGCGATGCCACGGCGGCGGTCGTTGATATCCACGCCCGCGGCAAGCTGCCGATCCTGGTCGGGGGCACCGGCTTCTACTACCGGGCGCTGACGCGCGGGCTGTTTCCGGGACCGGGCAAGGATGCCGCGCTCCGGGCGCGCC
>DATMJU010000513.1:0-7310 GCA_035553795.1 Vicinamibacterales bacterium | reverse complement strand
CACCCGACGAGCGCAACTGACTGCCGCGGGCTGTCACGCCCGCCACGATTAACCCCCAGTTACCGAGCAAGTTAACCGGCATACCCTGTTAGTCCGATAAGACTGCACGGGGGTGCCAGTCATTGCATCGGATCCCCTCCGTTTTGCTCGATGGCACGCCAGTGATAGACTCATATGACGTATAAAGTCATATCGAGTCATTTTCGATGCGACTCGATTACGATTTCGTAATGTAATCGACAGGGCGAAGCTGTGGAAACTCGATTGACCTGGGCGATCCTGATTGCGTGTCTGCAGTCCGTGCTGGTGGCCTGCGCGCCGGCCGCGCAGCCGCAGCGCCGCAGCGTCGTTCCCAGTTATGACGACTTCACCCGCCGGCTGGTGCGGCTGCAAGCGGACCAGAACGGTGACGGCCGCGCGGATCAGTGGACCTACCTCGATGGCAACAGGACGCTTCGCGGCGAGGCGGACACTGACCACGACGGGAAGGTCGATCGATGGGAATACTTCGGCGCGGATGGCGCGCTGACGATGGTCGGCACCTCCAGCCGGAATGACGGCGTCGAAGATACGTGGCAGATCACCGCGGCCAATGGTGAGACACACCTGGCGCGATCGTCGCGGCGCGACCGCGTGATGGACCGCCACGAATACTTCCGCGGCGAGACGCTGCTGCGCGCCGAGGAAGACACCAACAGCGACGGGCGCATCGACAAGTGGGATCGCTACGAAGGCCCGGTGCTGCGCGAGGTGGGGTTCGACATGTCGTTTTCGAAGGGCCGCCCGGACCGCCGCGCGATGTATGACGCGCAGGGCCGGTTTGTCGTGGTGGAGATCGATCCTGATGGCGATGGCACGTTCGTGCCGGCGCCGAACGAGCCTGAAAAGCCGCGAATTCCTGGAGCGTTGTAATGCGTGTTCACATCCCCGTCCGACTGGCCACCGCGAGCGTCCTTTTGGTCATGGGGCTTTGCGCATGGCCGCGGCAGGCCGCGGCGCAGTCGTCTGTCGGGTCCGGACCGCTGACGGGCACGCTTGGCGATACCGAGCCCACCACCGGGGTCATCAGCCTTGGCCGCCTGAAGCTCGCGCCGGGCCTCACCATCTCTGAGTTGGGGTGGGACGACAACGTGTTCGACGAGTCCGCAGAGGAAGTCCCCGACGAGGACTACGTTGCTTCGTTCACTCCGGATTTGTCCCTGTATTCGCGGCTTCGCTGGGTCCGGCTGTCGGCCTACGGCGGCAGCACGTTGACTTACTTCCGCGAGTTCGACAGCGAGAACTCGGTCGGATACGCGTGGCGTGGCCGCGCGGACTTTCTGATCAGCCGCGTGCGGCCGTTTGTCGCCGCCGGCAACACCAGGTCGCGCACCAGGCCCAACGGCGAGATCGACATCCGTCCCGATCGCGTCGAGGAGGAATACTCCGGCGGACTGGCGTTCGACCTCGGGGCTCACTCGTTGATCTACGCCTCCGGTATCTACGCCGCGAACCGGTTCGACAACGCGGTCCAGGACGGCATCGACCTGGCTGAAACGTTGTCGCGTGAATCACGGAGCGGCCAGTTCGGGTTGAAGACCGACATCACGCCGCTGCTGTCGGTGCAGATCTTCGCAAGCTACCAGGAAGACGAATTCCGCACGCTGCCGATCCGAAACTCGATCGCCAAATCCGGCAACATGATCTTCCGCATCACACCGGAAGCGGTGGCCACCGGGCAGATCGCGCTCTCGTACCGTGACATGCACTTCGCCGATCCCGGATTGAGGCCCTACCGCGGCGTGCTGGGCAGCGCGGCGCTGGCCTATCCATTCATGGAGATTGGCCGCTTCACGCTGATTGCGCAGCGGGGTGTCGAATACTCGCTGGACAACTCGGAGGGCTACTACATCGAAAACTCCGCCTCGCTGGCCTACACACATCGTCTGTTCGGCCAGGTGGACGTCCAGGGCAAGGTCAGCCGCTCGGCGTTCGATTACTCGGCTCGCCCGACCGAACCGGCGCACGTGGACACCTATGACTCGGCTGCCGGAAGCCTCGGTTATAATCTGCGTAACCGGACTCGTGTCGCAGTGAATTACGAGTATTCGCGCCGCCGTTCGCCGGCATTTTCGGCCCGTAATTATCAACGTCGTCGCGCGTTCCTCTCGTGGATTTTCGCCTTCTAGCTATGCTGCACACACTACTCTCACTGTTCATGCTGTTTGCGCAGGCCGTGCCTGCGCCCACCCCATCCGTGCCTCTCAGCGTGGCGCCGCCGCAGGTGGCCGCGAATCCGGCGAGCTATCTCATTGGCCCGTCCGACGTGATCGCGGTCAAGGTGTTCAACGAAGACGACCTGTCCGGCAAGTTCACGGTCGATTCGGACGGCACGATCACGATGAACCTGATTGGCCGCTTCCCGGTCGCCGGCCTGACGACGCGCCAGATCGAGGAGGGCCTGGTCAAGGCGCTACAGCCGGCATGGTTGAAGAACGCGCAGGTCTCGGTCGAGATTGCGTCATACCGCAGCCGCTCGATCTATGTCCTCGGCGAAGTCCGCTCGCCGGGCCGGTACAACATCGAGGGCCCGATGACGCTGCTCGAAGTCATCGCCAATGCCGGTTCCACGACAGCGGCGGCCAGCAATACGATCATCGTGCAGCGCTACAAGGATGGCCTGGCGGCCGCGATCTCGGCGCCGACCGCGGTCGGCGATGCGCGCTGGGCGGAAGTGATGCGCATCGACCTCGAGGAAATGCGCGCCGGAAAGCTGTCGGCCAATCTGCTGCTGCAGGACAGCGACATGATCATCGTCCCGGCCGCCGAGCGCTATTACGTGAGCGGCATGGTCAAGACGCCGGGATCGTACGTTCTCCGTGCGGGCATGACGGTCCGCCAGGCGATCGCTGAGGCGGGCGGGCTGACGGAGCGCGGTTCGTACCGCCGGCTGAAAGTCATCCGCAAGGATAAAGACGGCAAGGAGTCCGAGACGTCGATCGAACTCTCGGATCTCGTCAGGCCGAACGACGTCATCAAGGTCGCCCAGCGGCTGATCTAGCGCTGCCTCATTGCGCGGCGGTCGTCCGGCCGCCGCGTCTTTCGTTTCTTGTCCGTGAAAATCATCATCGAGCCCGGCCGGGCCGCGACCGACTATTGGCGCGACCTGTGGCGCTATCGCGAGCTGATGTCGTTCCTCGCGCGGCGCGACATTGCGGTCCGGTACAAACAGACCGCGATCGGCATCGCGTGGGCGCTGATTCGCCCGCTGCTGACGCTCGCCGTGTTCGTCGCGTTCAGGCGGATGGCCGGGTTGCAGCAGGGGGCGTTGCCCGACGTGATCCTGGTGCTGGCCGCGGTGCTGCCATGGCAGTTCTTCTCAACCGCACTCAGCGAGTCTTCGTCCAGCCTCATCGGCAACACCGGACTGATCTCGAAGGTCTACTTCCCGCGGCTGATCATTCCGATTGCCGCGATTGGCGCCGCGTTTGTCGACTTTCTCATCACGCTCGCGTTCCTGGCGGTGACCATGGCGTGGTACGGCGTTGTGCCGGATGCGCGTGTGCTGGCGTTGCCGGTCTTTACCGCCCTGGCGGCACTGCTGTCCCTGGGGCTCGGCTTGCTGATGGCGGCGCTCACCGTGACGTATCGTGACTTCCGTTACATCGTCCCGTTCATGATGCAGCTTGGGCTGTTCGTGTCGCCGGTTGCGTTTTCGTCATCGCAGGTGCCTGAGGAATGGCGCGGCGTTTACGCGCTCAATCCGCTCGCCGGCATCATCGACGGCTTCCGGTGGTCGTTGCTTGGCGGCCGGACGCCGCTCGAGCCGGCGTTGCTCGCGTCATCGATCATCTTCACGGTGGCCGCGCTGGGAGTGGGCACGTGGTACTTCCGGCGCACCGAGCGCGGCTTCGCGGATGCGATCTGATGAGTAATACGATGCTGGCAGTGCAGGGCGTCGGAAAGCGCTACCGGATCAGCCACCGGCACGGCACCGATCGCTACGAAACGCTGCGTGATGCGATTGCGTCCCGCCTGACAGCACCGCTCCGATGGCTCAACGGTTCCCAGCGGCCGCAGACGACGGTCGACGACTTCTGGGCGCTGCGTGACGTGTCGTTCACGATCGCCCAGGGTGAAGTCGTTGGCTTGATCGGCCGTAACGGTGCGGGCAAGAGCACCCTTCTCAAGATCCTCAGTCGCATCACCGATCCGACGACGGGGCGCGTTGTCCTGGACGGCCGCGTCGCGAGCCTGCTCGAGGTCGGCACCGGCTTTCACCCCGAACTGTCCGGGCGCGAGAACATCTTCCTCAATGCGGCGATTCTCGGCATGTCGCGCGCCGAGACGTCGCGCAAGTTCGATGAGATCGTGGCGTTTGCGGAAGTTGAGCAATTCCTCGACACGCCCGTGAAGCGCTACTCGTCGGGTATGTACGTCCGGTTGGCGTTCGCGGTCGCGGCTCATCTCGAACCCGAGATCCTGGTGGTCGATGAAGTGCTGGCAGTGGGTGATGCGGACTTCCAGAAGCGGTGCCTCGGCAAGATGCACGAAGTCAGCCGCGGCGGGCGGACCGTGCTGTTTGTCAGTCACAACATGGCGGCCATTCAGGCGCTATGCAGCCGCGCCATCTGGCTCGAGAGCGGCACCGTTGCCGCGGATGGAGCGGTGGGCGACAGCGTGCGCCGCTACCTGACGTCTTCCGCCAACGCCGCGCGCACCGAGTCGGGCCCGATCCGCGTGACGCCCTCGCTTGACCTGCTGCGGTTCGAGCTCTCGCCAAACCCAGTGACCAGCGGCGATGCGGTGAACTTCGACCTCGAGCTTTCCGCTCGGGACGCCACCAAGATCAGCGTGCTGACCCTGTTGATCTACTCGCCGCTGGAAGTGCGTCTGGCGATCCTCGACCTGCGTTCGATTGGCTTCCCGATCGCGATGGCGGCCGGGGAGACCAGGCGGCTTCACGGGTGGATCAAGTCGCTGCCGCTCGTTGAGGGTGAGTACCAAGTCGGGTTCGGCATCCAGACCAACGATTACTTCGGCGACAAGCTCGGCTTGTTCGCGCTCACCGTCGCCGCGCGGCCAGCCATCGGCGGCATCGTGCCGTTCGCCGCGGAGTACCGAGGCGTCATCGATCTCGAGTTTGGAATGCACTCCGCATGAGCGGACCGAAACTGGCGATCTGTATCCCGGCGTACAACCAGCCGGAGTTCCTGCGCGAGGCGCTCACCAGCCTGTGCGACCAGGGCCTGGCCCCGGACGACTTCGTGGTGGTGATTGCCGACGATGCATCGCCGGCACCGCTGGCGCCGGTGGTCGACTCGTTTCGGGCGCGCTTGCCGATCGTCTATCACCGCCACGAGAAGAACATCGGTCACCTCGCGAACTGGGACGCGGCCTGGCAGCTGGTCGCAGCGCCGTTCGTGTCGTTCCTGGCCCACGACGACGTGGTGGCGCCTGGACACTTCGGCCGCGCGTTGGCGGTCATCGAACGTGAACCGGCGACGGTCCTCGTCTCATCGCTGATCGTCTGTCAGAGCCACCCCGGGGCGTTGAACACGCATCCGCACGGACAACTGCTGCGCGGATCGTCGTCGACCTCATTTACAGAACCGTACCGATGGGACCGCTCAGAGTGGATGGCGCTGGCGCTCGTCACTACGCCGAATTCGGTGATCGGGTCGATCTTTCGCGCCGACGCGTTCGGCAAGTGTCGCGACTGGACGTCGTATGCGATCTGGCACGACCGGTTGATGCTCGGTGAGATGGGGCTGCACGGCGACGTCGTGACGCTGCCCTGGATCGCCGGCCACTACCGCACCGGCGACTGGCAGCTCAGCGGCCAGCTATGGCAGCCGGACATGAGCGAGTTCAAACGCGCGACCGAGACCGTGCTTGGCTGGTGCGCGGCCAACCACATCGACGTGCTCCGGTTCTGGATCGATCACGTCTGCGCCGCTCCGGAACGCGACCGGCTGCTCTACCTGCAAATGCTGCGCGGCTCGCTGCGACCGGAGTTGTTCAACGACATCAAGCGGCAGTGCGAGAAGCGGCTCGGCACGCGCCTGAATTTGAGCCGGCTCGAGCGGCTCGGCATTCCACCGGCGATAGCCGAATTGTTGCGCACCATTGACCGTCGCCTGATGCGACGCGCCTGATCGTTCCTTCCCTGCCTTTCTCGAGAGAACCGACCATGCCCAAACAGAAGATCCTCGTTACCGGCGGCGTTGGCGCCGTCGGCACCTACCTTGTTCGCGAACTGCGGTCGCGCGGTCATGACGTGTTCGTCGCCGACCACAAGCACACCCGCGAACCGAACTATGCGCGCTGCGATGTCGGCGAGTTCCGCCAGGTCGAACGGCTGTGGGCCGGTGGCGGCTGGGAACAGGGCAGCCTTTCGAAGCCGCATAAGTTCGATGTCGTCTATCACCTGGCGGCGGAGTTCGGCCGCTGGAACGGCGAGGACTACTACGAGAACGTGTGGCGCACCAACGCGGTGGGCACCAAGAACATCTTGCGCATGCAGGAGCGCGAGGGCTTCAAGGCGGTCTACTTCTCCTCGTCGGAGGTCTACGGCGACTACGAAGGGGTGATGTCGGAAGACGTGCTCGACAAGGTCGAGATCAAGCAGATGAACGACTACGCGATGTCGAAATGGGTCAACGAGATGCAGATCCTCAATTCGGCGACGCAGTACAAGACCAAATCCGTGCGCGTGCGGCTATTCAACACCTACGGCCCTGGCGAGTACTACAGCCCGTATCGGTCGGTGATCTGCCTGTTCTGCTATCGCATCCTGCATGACATTCCGATCCACGTGCACACCGGCTATCGCCGCACCAGCACCTTCATCACCGACATGGCGCGGACGCTGTCGAACATCACCGACAAGTTCAAGCCCGGACAGGTCTACAACATCGGCGGCGAGGACTTCCACACCATCGAGGAATGCGCCGAGATCATCCTTCGCCTGACCGGCAAGGAGAAGCAGCGCAAGAAGCTGGTCAAGTTCGTGGGCGACGAAATGCTGACCACCCGCGTGAAGAAGGTGGACTGCTCGAAGGCGCGCCGCGAGCTTGGACACAAGACGACGGTCACGCTGGAGGACGGCATCGCCCAGACCATCGAGTGGATGCGGGACGTCTATCGCGTGAAGTAGCGTGCCGCCCCGCCTGCTGTATCTCGGCGACGTTCCGGTCGAATCGAGCTATCACGGCTCAACGCTGTTGTATCGCCTGTTGCAGCGGCACCCCGCGGATCGCCTGAGGATTATCGAAGGCAACCTGTTTGCGCCGCGGACCGGCCGCCGGTTGAACGGGGTTACCCACACC
>DATMJU010000512.1:0-5501 GCA_035553795.1 Vicinamibacterales bacterium | reverse complement strand
GCCTGGTGCGCCTCAACGAGCAGCTCAGGAAGATCGATCGCCCTGGCGCGAAGATCGTCCTCGCGCTGCCGCCGATCACCGACGAACAACTGCTGGAGCGCGTCAATGCCGGACAGATACCGGCGACCCTCGCTGACGACTACGTGTTCGCGCGAAATGCGCCGCGCCTGCCGAACACCGCCGCAAATCGTGACATTGCAGTCAGCCAGGATGGCAGTCTCTCGTGGGTGACGCGGAAGGATGCGCCACGACTCGTCGCGTTCATGAAGCAGTTCTTTTCAACGCACCGGTTGAGCTTCTAGTCATGCGAGTGCTCGTCGCTGAAGACGATCAAGTCATTGCCGATTTCGTGTCGCAGGGCCTGCGGGAAGCGGGTTACGCCGTCGACGTGGCCGCGACCGGACCGGACGCGCTGAAGAAGGCGCTCGACGGCGGTTACGACGCCGCCGTGATGGACGTGATGTTGCCCGGACTCGATGGCCTCTCGGTGATCGAGCAGTTGCGCGCCAGGAAGCAGCAGATGCCGGTATTGATCCTGAGCGCGCGCCACACGGTGGACGATCGCGTCAAGGGCCTGCAGGCCGGCGGTGACGACTACCTCACCAAACCCTTTGCGTTCGCGGAACTCCTGGCACGGCTTCAGGCCCTCCTCCGCCGCAGCGCCGGCGCCAGCGAGCCGACCCGCCTGGCCGTCGGCGATCTCACGCTCGATCTGCTCTCCAGGCGCGTGGAGAGGGGCGGCACAGCGTTGGATCTCCGGCCTCGCGAGTTCGCGTTGCTCGAGTACCTGATGCGGCATCCAGGACGGGTGCTCTCAAAGACGATGATCCTCTCGCACGTGTGGGGATACTCCTTCGATCCCGGCACCAACGTCGTCGACGTGCTGGTCTCCCGCCTTCGCGACAAGGTTGACGAAGGGTTCGACACGAAGTTGATTCACACCGTGCGCGGTGCGGGCTATGTCCTCAAAGTGGGCTGACCGCGTCAGCCAGGCCCTGGGCCTGCGGCTCGCGGCGTGGTATCTCGGCACCTTCCTCGCCAGCACGCTGGTGATCGGCGGGCTCACCTACGGCCTGCTGTCAACGCTGCTCGAAACGCGCGATCACGACATCATCCAATCGACGCTGCGGGAATACGCGACGCGCTACCAGGCCGGCGGGCTGCCCGCGCTGGCGCGGGCGATCGAGATCGAACAGCGCTCGGGCACTCGTGAGCCGCTGTTCGTCCGCGTCATCGGGCCGTTCGAGGACGTGCTGCTCTATTCGTTGCCGGAAACCTGGGGCGCATTCGAGTTGTCAGAGCTGCCCGGCGGCCCGAACGAGATCTGGTCGCAGGTCCGCGCGCGCGATCGAAACGCGGTGCTCGAGATCGCCACGATCAACGTCGGCGGCGGATCGTTCCTGCAGGTTGGCAAGACCAGCGAGGCGCGCAACCAGCTGCTCTCGAACTTCCGGCGCGTGCTGATGCTGGGCGCCGGCGCCGCGCTGGTGATCGGAATGGTCGGCGGCCTGTTCCTCACCCGATCGACACTCAAGCCGCTGCGCGACCTGCGCGATGCCGTCAGGCGAATCCTGCAGACGGGCCAGACCGACGATCGCGTGCCGGTCTACGGCACGGAAGACACGGTGGACGAGTTGAGCACGCTGTTCAACGCGATGCTGGCGCGCATCACCACCCTCATCCACGGCATGCGGAATGCGCTCGACCACGTGGCGCACGACCTCCGCACGCCGATGACGCGTCTTCGCGTCACCGCCGAATCCGCGCTCGCCACCAACGATCCTGTGAAACACCGCGAAGCGCTGCTCGACTGCCTGGAAGAGTCCGAACGCGTGTTGTCGATGCTGACGACGCTGATGGACATTTCGGAAGCTGAAACCGGCACGATGCGGTTGAAGGTGACGCAGGTTGACGTCACGCAACTGGCCGCGGAAGTCACCGAGCTCTACGAAGACACTGCGGAAGACGCCGGTGTCGCGCTGCACTCCGGCGTGCCGGCGGGGCTCACGGTTCCCGCCGATCGCGACCGCCTGCGACAGGCGCTCGCCAACCTGGTCGACAACGCGATCAAGTACACGCCGCGGGGCGGTCGCGTCGACATCACCGCGTCTGCCGAAGGCTCGGACATCGTGCTTCGGATTGCCGATACGGGTCCGGGTATTTCGGAGCAGGATCTGCCGCGCATTTTCGATCGCCTGTATCGCGGCGATCACAGCCGCGCGACCCGCGGCCTCGGGCTGGGGCTGAGCCTCGTTCGCGCCTACGTCACCGCCCAGGGGGGCAGCGTGAGCGTGGAAAGCCAGCTCGGCAAAGGCTCGACCTTCATCATTCGCCTGCCCGCCTTCACGACCATTACAGCGATGTAATGGTCCGGTAACGCTCCTGAAAGCTCCTCCAGCGTCTGAGTAATAGGAGCAGGAAATCGACGCTCCGGTTCACAAATTGGAGGAGTGGGTAATGTCCCGTTCATTGTTGAGAAGCTCTGTCATGGTCCTCGGCTTGGGACTGGCGTCGGCCGGCGTGTGGAGCGCCACCCCGATCGCGCCCAAAAACATTGAGGCCTCGGTCTCGACGCCGGCGCCGGCGACTGCCGCGCCCGCCGATGGCCAGATCCGCGCCGTCACGGAAGGTTTCGCTGATGTCGTCGCCAAGGTGACCCCCGCGGTCGTCACGATTCGCACGGAGGCCAAGGCGTCTCCGCGCTACACGCAGCTCCCCTTCGACGGCTCGCCGTTTGGCGATTTGTTCGGCCAGCGTGCACCGCGTGGCCGCCAGGCGCCCGCGCCGGTTCAGCGCGGTCTTGGCTCAGGCGTCATCGTCAGCCAGGACGGCTACATCCTGACCAACCACCACGTGATCGACGACGCGACCAAGATCCAGGTCGAGTTATCGGATCGCCGCGTGGTCGAAGCGAAGTTGATCGGCGCCGATCCAGCGAGCGATCTCGCCGTGGTGAAGATCGAAAACACCGGGTGGCCGGTCGTGAAGATCGGCGATTCGAATGCAATGCGCGTCGGCGACCTCGTGCTCGCCGTCGGCAACCCGCTCGGCGTCGGCCAGACGGTGACGATGGGCATTCTCGGCGCAAAGGGCCGGGCCACCGGTCTTGGCGACGGCAGCTACGAAGACTTCCTGCAGACGGATGCGGCAATCAACCAGGGCAACTCTGGCGGCGCGCTCGTGAATACCGCGGGCGAACTGATCGGCATCAACTCGCAGATCCTTTCACCGTCGGGCGGCAACATCGGCATCGGTTTCGCGGTGCCGTCGAACATGGCGAAGAACGTCATGGAACAGCTCGTGCAGCACGGGCGCGTGCAACGCGGATTGCTCGGCGTGACCGTGCAAGGTGTCACCAATGACCTCGCGTCGGGGCTGGGCCTCGAGCGTGCCGAAGGCGCGCTGGTCAGCGGCGTGACGCCGGGTGGTGCGGCCGACAAGGCCGGCATCAAGCGCGGCGACCTGATCACGAGCTACCAGGGTCGTCCGGTGATCGACACCAATTCGTTCCGCAACGAGATCGCGGCCACCAAGCCTGGCACCACGGTGACGCTGAATGTGAAGCGTGACGGCAAGTCGACCGAGGTGAAGGCGACGCTCGCGGAAGCGGCGCCCGCAAAGGACGCCGGCAACGAGGGCGAAGGCGAAGAGCGCGGCTCGGCGCGGTTCGGGATGACGGTGGAACCGATCACTCCCGAGATCGCCCGGCAACTGGACCTCGATCGCGATGCGCGCGGCGTCGTGATCACGGACGTCGACCCGTCGGGTGCGGCGGCATCTGCCGGCCTGCGGGCGGGCGACGTCATCCAGCAGGTCAACGGCCGCATCGTGCGGTCCACCGAAGAGGTGCGCAGCGCGCTGACCGCCACGTCCGGCAAGCCGTCGGTTTTGCTGATCCAGCGCGGCGAAACCACCCTCTTCGTCCCGCTCCGCGGCAGGTAAATGTAACGGGGACTGACATCACCACCCCCGAATTCGTTTCAGTTCTTGCGCCGGTGGCGAAAACTGAGATGATTTCGTGGGGTACGATGTCAGTCCCCGTTACAAAGTGAGACTCGACAAGCGGCTGAAGGCCGCGCACCAGGAGCTTTCGTGGAGGCAAGTCCGCGAAGCGATTGAAAAAGGGCAAGTCACCGTCGATGGCCGGGTCGAAAGGGATCCCGGCTTTGACGTGTACGACGCCTCCGCGATCGAAATGAATCGGAATCGCCCTGCCCAATCACGGGTACGGGCGTCGTTCGACATCCTGTACGAAGACGACGAAGTCATCGTCCTCAACAAACCGGCCGGTTTGTTGTCGATTCCATCCAGCCCGGATGCCGGCAAGTTCGAGGACACCGTGCTGAAGCGCGTGCGCGAATACATGGCGCTCAAGCTCGGGCACAAGTCCTACGTCGGCATGCTGCACCGCCTCGATCGCGAAACGTCAGGCTCTCTCGCCGTCGCGCTCTCGAAAGAAGCGCACGCTGCCGGACGCGAGCTGTTCAAGCACCATCGGTTCGAGCGGCACTACCTCGCGCTGGTGCGCGGCATCCCGAATCCTCCGGAAGGCACGATCGAGGCGCGCATCTCGTCCGGCTATCGAGACGGCCGCCGCAAGTTGATCGACGATCCCGACAAGGGTCTCGAAGCGGCCACCGACTACCGCGTGAAGGAGCGGCTGAGGAACGCGGCACTGCTGGAGTTGCGGCTGCATACGGGGCGCCAGCACCAGATCCGTTTACACCTCGAGAAGCTTGGCCATCCATTGATCGGCGAGCGGGTGTATGCAGGCCACGACGCACAACCCAAGACCCACGACCCAAGGCCCAAGACCCAAGCACCTCGCAACATGTTGCACGCGTGGACCCTCGAGTTTCCGCATCCCATTACAGGAAAGCTGATTTCGGTTGAGGCGCCATTGCCGGACGACTTCGTGCGCACGATGAAGAAACTGGCGTAAGCCGGACTATCATTCCGGCATGAAATGTTCCCTGGCCGGAATCTTCGTTCTCGCGGCAACGGCCGCGGCGTGTTCAAACAGCACACCAGCGCCCGCGGCTCAAGCCGCGCCCTTCTCGGTCGTCGAGGCAACGATCCCTGATCTGCAGAAGGCGATGCAGGAAGGACGGGTGACATCGCGACAGATCACCGAGCAGTATCTGGTCCGCATCGCGCTCTACGACGACAAATTGAACGCGATCGTCACGGTGAATCCGAAGGCGCTGCAGGAGGCCGATCGGCTCGACCAGGAGCGCAAGGCCGGCAAGGTGCGCGGGCCGCTGCACGGCATCCCGATCGCGCTCAAGGACAACATTCACACCACCGACATCCGGACCACGGGCGGCGCGATCGCGTTCGAGGACCTGGTGCCGTCCTACGACGCCACGCTGACGAAGAACCTGCGTGATGCCGGCGCGGTGATCATCGCGAAGACGACGTTGACGGAGCTTGCCAACTTCGTGACCAACGGCATGCCCGGCAACTACAACGCGGTGGTTGGGTACGCGATGAATCCGTAC
>DATMJU010000511.1:0-4631 GCA_035553795.1 Vicinamibacterales bacterium | reverse complement strand
CGTTGGGAAACCGTGCCGCCTCGTCGAGAAAGTTCTCCCCGAGAAAGTCGTGGTATGCCTCGTCGACGAATACCACGGCGTGCGCCGCTTCTCGCGCGATGCGGCGAATCGCGTCCTTCGCGATCGGTTGCCCGCTCGGGTTGTTCGGGTTGTTCACGTAGACAATGCGTGTGTTCGGCGTGATGGCGCGAAGCATGCCGTCCAACGGAAACGCGAAATCCTTCCCGGGCGGAACGGCCACCACACGGGCACCCAGCGAGTGGGCGCCGAGCAGGTACGGCTCGAACGCGGGTTGCGCGACCAGGATCTCGGCAGCGCCCGACGTGGTGGTCAGCGGCGCGCCGAGCTCCACGAGCGCTTCAGGCGTGCGATGACCGAGGAAGGCGATCGACGCCAGCAGGATGCCTTCGTCGAGGCCGTTGGTCAGGACGATGCGATCTGGATCGACGCCGAGGAACGCGGCGGTCTCACGAACCGCATCCGTGAAGTCCGGATAGGTCGCGAGCGCAGGGCCATCGAACGCCCGCACCGCCTCAACGACCTTTGGCGAGCAGCCCCCGGTGTTTTCGTTCAGATGGAGGCGAAGCCCAGGCCCGAGATCCGGTACACCTTGAATTGTGCTCATGATCAGTTCACAGTCAAAAGTTGACAGTTGGCAGTTGAGTGTTCAGTTTCGAGTTCGAATGTCGATAGACAGCGCATGCCTTTCGAGGCCTTCTGCCAGAGCCAACGTCGTAATCGTCTTCGCGATTCTCCCCAGGCCCGTTCTCGACACGCGTTGCACGGACACCAGCTTCACGAAATCGGCGGCGTTCAAGCCACCGCGATAGCGTGCCGCACCGGCGGTCGGCAGCACGTGGTTTGAGCCGATCGCGTAATCGCCGGCGACCTGCGCCGTCCATGCACCGACGAACACCGCGCCCGCATTGACGATCGCGCGGCCCAGCGCCTCTGTGCCGACGACGACGTGCTCCGAAGCGGCGTCGTTGGCGAGCGCAATGGCTTCTTCCGACGATCGGCAGACAATGATGCCGCCGTGACGGGCAATCGCGCCCGATGCGGGCCCCGACTCCGGCATCTGCCTGTCGACCTCGATGGCAACACGCTCGGCCAGGCGGCGGTTGGTGGTGATCATCACCGCGCGCGCGTCCGGATCGTGTTCGGCCTGCGCGAGGAGATCGGCGGCGATCCAGTCGGCAGGACCGGTGGCCGTGACGATGAGGATCTCGGTTGGGCCGGCATAGAAGTCGATGCCGCAGTCGGCCGAGATCAGCGACTTGGCGGCGGAGACCCAGCGATTGCCAGGCCCGACGATCTTGTCGACGCGCGGCACGGTGCGCGTGCCGTAGGCCATGGCCGCGATCGCGTGCGCGCCGCCGATCTGAAACACCCGATCGGCGCCGGCTTCGATCGCAGCCGCAAACACCGCGGCATCGGGCCGCGGACAACACGCGATGACTTCATTCACGCCGGCGGCGCGGGCGGGAATGGCGGTCATCAGCAGCGAAGACGGCAGGGGATAGCGCCCCGCGGGCACGTAGCAGCCGACGCGTGACAGCGGCACCACGCGCTGCTCAACGACCACGCCCGGGGCAACGGTGTGGCGCCATCCCTTCGGGACCTGGCGCTTCGAGACCGATCGAATGTGGCGCGCCGCGGCCTTGATCGAGCGCCGGACGGTCGAGGGCAACGACTTCGCCTCGCGCTCCCACGTGCCACGAGGCACTTCAACGCGCCCGCTCAGCCCATCGAACTGCTTCGCGAAGCGGAGCAGCGCAGCATCGCCGCCGCGCCGGACGCTCTCGACGATCGCCGATGCCTTTCGCTCGGTGACGCGATCGCGAATGCGTGTCGCCGACAGCAGCGCTGCGACCGCGGTCTTGTTTGTCGAAGAGACGATGCGCATCAGACGACGATCTTGTTGAGGGGATATTCGACGATACCCTGCCCGCCGGCCAGCTTCAGTTTCGGAATCAGGTCGCGGACCGTTTTCTCTTCAAGGATGGTGTTGATCGCCACCCATTCCGGATCACTCAAGGACGACACCGTCGGCCGCTGCAGCGCCGGCAACAGCGCGATCAGCTTCTCGAGGTCCGTCCGCTTGGCGTTTAGCATTAAGCCGACGCGTCCCTGTGCTTCGATGGCCGCACGAAGTAGCAGTGCGATGTTTTCGATCTTGGTCTTCTTGAATGGGTCCGCCATCGCCGTTTGATTGGCGATCAACTGCGTGTTGGACTCCATGATCGTCTCCAGAATGCGAAGACGATTGGCGCGCAGCGTGGAGCCGGTCTCCGTTGCCTCGACGATGGCGTCGGCCAGTACCGGCGGCTTCACCTCGGTCGCGCCCCAGGAGAACTCGACGTCAACGTCCATGCCGCGCGACGTGAAGTAGTGCTTCGTGACGCGCACCAGCTCGGTGGCGATGCGTTTGCCGTTGAGATCAGCGACGGTCTTGAACGGCGAGTCTTCCGGAGCGGCGAGCACCCAGCGAACCTTGCCGAAACTCTGCTTTGCGTAGATCAGATCGCAGATGCGGGCGAGCGGCGCCTTTTCCGGGTGGCCAATCTCGTGCTCGGCGATCCAGTCCTGTCCCGTCAACCCGGCGTCGAGCACGCCGTCGGCCACGTAGCGCGCCATTTCCTGCGCGCGGATCAGCATGCATTCGATTTCGGGATCGTCGATCGAGGGGAAATACGAGCGCGAGTCCACGCGCAGCACGTAGCCGGCGCGCTGGAACAACTGGATGGTGGCGTCCTGAAGGGAGCCCTTGGGGATGCCGAGCCGCAACTTCATGAACGATCTCCAATCTGATTGTTGTCAACGTACGGGACAAAACACGAGACGCGATTGAGGTGGCAGACGTTGCCGTCGCCCTCGCGCTGCACCTTGAACAGCACCGTGTCGTCGTCGCAATCGAGCAGTACCTGGCGCACGAGCAGACGGTTGCCGGAGGTCTCGCCCTTCATCCACAGCTTCTGCCGGGTGCGGCTGTAGAAGGTGACGTAGCCGGACTGGCGCGTGCGCTGCCACGCCTCTTCGTTCATGAAGCCCACCATCAGCACTTCGTTGGTGGCCTCGTCCTGGACGACGGCTGGCAGGAGCCCGCCGAGTTTTGCAAAATCCATATCTGCTCTCAAGTGAACGCCGTCGCAGCGGGCCAAAACAAAAAACCCGCCGTGGCCGGCGGGTTTGCGTGTTGCGAAAGGTTTGATCTTTCGTTCGTCTTACGCGCAGACACCTGCCAGGCCGTTCAGTGAACGGTGATGGTGGAAGTGGTGGTGCACGTGGTGGACGAGCGACATGACTGCTACAGCGTAGTTGATCGAACCCGGCTGGTCAACCACTGTGCAGTTTCGTGCGCGGACTCGGGCCTCTGCACGTGGTAGCCCTGGACCGCGTCGCACTGCAGCTCGGCGAGGTGCTGGTAGACGGCCTCGTTCTCGACGCCCTCGGCGGTCACGGTCATCCCCAGGTTGTGCGCCAGCTCGATCATGCACTTCACCAGCGTGTCGTCTTCGCCATCGGCAAGGCCGATGATGAACGAGCGATCGATCTTGATCTCGTCCACCGGCAGCCGGCGCAAGTAGCTGAGCGACGAGTAGCCCTTGCCGAAATCGTCGATCACCAGCCGCACGCCCATCTCGTGCAGCTCGTCGAGGCAGCGCAGCGAGCCATCGGGATCCGACATCACCAGGTTCTCGGTGATCTCGAGAATCAGGTGTGACGGCGCCATGTCGAACGCGCTCAGCGTTTCGCGGATGCGGCCCGCAAACGCCACGTGGTGGAGGCTTCGTGGCGAAATGTTGATGGCAATGCCGCACGTGTCGGGCCTCGAGGATCGCGGCCATTCGCTCAGCGCCCGCTCAAGGACGAACGAGGTCAGCGGGTTGACGAGGCCGGTGTGCTCGGCGACGCGGATGAAATCCTCCGGCATCAGCCTGCCCAGCTCCGGATGGTTCCACCGCACCAGCGATTCGAGAGCCAGCACGGTGTTGGTCTGGAGGTGCACGATCGGCTGGTAGTCGAGCTCGAACTGGCGCCCGTCGATGGCCTGTCGCATCGACGATGCCAGGCTGATGCGGCCGCTGCTTCGCGGATCGCGATTCGGCTTGTAGACCACGTAGCCGGTCTTGTCGTTCTTGGCCTGATACATCGCCGCGTCCGCATTCCTCAGCACTTCATCGCTGGTGGACGCGTGCCACGGCACGCCGGCAATGCCGATGCTGGCGCTGACCAGCAGCGGCCGCCCATCCGCCACGAACGGATGCTGCAGGTCGTGCAGCACCTTGCGCGCGGCTAGTTCGGCGCGATTGACATCGGTGGCCGGCAGCAACACCGCGAACTCGTCGCCGCCGAGTCGCGCCACCGTGTCCGAGGCGCGCAGGGCGCCGCGCAGCCGCGTCGCCACTTCCTGGAGGACAAGGTCCCCGGCGTGGTGGCCGAGCGCGTCGTTGATCTCCTTGAAGCCGTCGAGATCGATCAGCAGGACCGCGAGGCCTTTTTCATCGCGATGCGAGCGCAGGATTGCCTGCTGAAGGCGATCGAGGAACAACGCGCGGTTGGGGAGGTCGGTCAGCGAGTCGTGATAAGCCAGATAGGCCACCCGCTGGCTCGCGATCATCCGCTCACGG
>DATMJU010000510.1:0-3246 GCA_035553795.1 Vicinamibacterales bacterium | reverse complement strand
GATCGGCAGGATGCGCTTAGGATCCTTGATCTCCTCGGCGACGTAGTTCGCGTTCTGCCATCCGCCATAGGCAAAGACGATCGGGATGAGCGCCGCGCCAAAGGCGGTGAGCGAGCCTTCAGAGCCGATCGCCGCGGCTTGCTGGGTGGCGTCGATCACGCCGCTGAAAAGCAGCCCGGCCGCGATCAGCACCGCCAGCGCGGCGACCTTCAGGACGACGAAGACATTGAGCAGCCGGCTTCCGGGGATGACGCCCAGGTAGTTGATGATCGACAGGAAGACGATTGCGCCAATCGCGACGGCGCGAATGCCCGCAGCGCCGATGAGCGCGGACGCCTGGGGCTGATCGGTGACCAGGCGGACGGCGTATTCCGCGAACGTCATCGCCACGGCGGCCATGGCGCCGCTCTCGATCATGAAGAGCAGTGCCCACCCATAGAGGAACGCGACCAGCGGGTGATAGGCATCGCGCAGGTAGACGTATTGGCCTCCCGCAGCAGGAGACATGGCCCCAAGCTCCGCGTATGCCAGCGCGCCGATCAGTGCAATGACCGCACCCGCGACCCACGCGCCGATCACCAGCTCGGATGACTCGAGCCGCTGCGCCACGATGTAGGGATTGATGAAGATGCCCGAGCCGATGATGCCGCCGATGACGATCATCGTGGCGTCGAAGAGGCCAAGCGCGCGCTTGAAAGGCTGCGTCATCCGCGACGGAGACTAGCATGAAGGTCTCGTGAAACAATGAACATCAGTCTTCTTTATGGACGCCGCGAAGTTCTTCTGGCTCAACTTCCACGTCGGCTACGCCTGCCGCGACAGCGGGATGTGCTGTTCGTCCGGCTGGCCGATCCCGGTCGAGCGGTCACGGGTCGACGCGATCGAGGCGGCCATCGCGCGCGACACCATTTCTCTGCGGGTGGTGCCATGGCTCGTGCCTGAGGCCGGGTCACCAGACGACGTGGCCGGCACGCTCGCGCTGCGCGAGAACGGGCACTGCGTGTTCTTCGAGGCCGGCAAGCCCGGCTGCTCGATTCACGCGATCAAGCCCGCGGGATGCATGCACTTTCCCTACGCATGCCTGATCGATCCACGCGGCGTCCACGTCACCTTGTCGCATTACTGCCCGACCGCGGCATCGATGCTGTTCGAACACACCGATCCGATCGCCATCGTCGAGGGCCCCGCGCCGATCGCCGGTGAGATCGAGGGACTGGATGCGCGAGAGTCGCTGCCTCCCGTCTTTTCATCAGCGACCGACACGGAGCCGCCGCGGTTGATGACGTTCGACGAGCTGTCGGCGTGGGAGCGCTACCAGGTCGGGCACGCGCGGCTCAACGAGCTGGTGAGTGAGGACCTGGCCCTGTTCAACCATGCGCGGGCGGCGGTGCCGCAGCCGTGGTCCTGGCCCGATGCACCTGACCATCTTGAGGACACCTGGTACTCGCTGGTGGCCCCGAAGTGGTTCCAGTTCGAGGACGCCCTGGCGCGCTACGCTGCGGCGAAAGTCTTCGGGTCGTGGTCGTTGTATCTAGGGAACGGCATTGAGGCGGCGGGCCACACCGCCCGTGTGGCCGCTGCGGTCCTGCGCATCGAAGCGGCCCGCCAGTGCCGCATCTTCAGCCAGCCGCTCGACCGGCAGCTCCTCATCGAGGCGATCCGGCAGACCGACCTGCTGGTGGTGCACTATGCCGATCAGTCCCTGTTGGCGGCGGTTCCTTCCGCGGAGCGTCCGCAGGCGTAAGATACGGACGCAATGAAGCGTTCGCTATTGCTCCTGGTGCTCCTCGGTGCCGTGCTCGACGCACAGGCGCCGGCATTCGACATCATCCTCCGCGGCGGCACCGTCATAGACGGCAGCGGCAATCCGCGCTTTGTGGCCGACGTCGGCGTCCGCAACGGATTCATCGTCTCGATCGGCGATCTGTCCAGCGGCCTCGCCAGGGAGACCATCGACGCGAAGGGCCTGGTGGTCGCTCCCGGGTTCGTCAACATCCACAGTCACGCCTCGCCCGACGCGCTGCCGACGGCCGTCAACATGCTGATGCAGGGCGTGACGACGGAGATCTTCAACGCGGATGGGAATGGTCCGCTGGACGTCTCGGGACAGATGACGAGGCTGTCGGAGCCGGGTCTGGGCGTGAACATCGGCGGCTACATTGGCTTCAACGCGATCTGGCAGCAGGTTGTCGGCAGCGTCGATCGCCGCCCGTCGCCAGAAGAGATTCAGCGGATGCGCGGCATGATCACAACAGGCCTCGAGCAAGGCGCCTGGGGCGTGTCCGCCGGCCTCGATTACAAGCCCGGGTACTTCGCGAAGACGGAAGAAGTAATCAAGATCGTGGACGTCGCGCGACCGGCGCGGACGAACTTCACGAACCACGATCGCATCACGCCCGAATCCAACTTCAGCTCGAAGGTCGGCATCTCCGAAACGCTGGCGATTGGCGAGAAGTCCGGCATGGTGCCGGTCATCACGCACATGAAAGTGCAGGGCCGCGAGCAGGGCAGCGCGACGCCGATCCTCGCGTCGATGGCGACGGCGACGAAGCGCGGGCACTACGCGGCGGCTGATGCGTATCCGTACCTTGCCGGGCAATCCGGGCTCGGTTCGCTGATCATTCCGGGCTGGGCGCAGGAGGGTGGGCGTGATGCGATGCTCAAGCGCTTCGCCGATCCCGAGATGCGCGCGCGCATCGTCAAGGAAGCTGAAGAGGCGATGTCCGCGCGGTTTGGCGGGCCGCAAGGTGTGTACCTGCCGCGCACGCAGCAGGAACTCACCGCGGTCATGAAGGAGATGAACGCCGGCGGCGGTGAGACGGTCGTCCGCATCCTTGAACAGACCGGCGATCCGGGGGCGATCCTCAGGTTCGGTGCGGAAGACGACTTGATCAAGATCCTGAAGGATCCGGCGACGTCGATGGCCTGCGATTGCGGCGCCTCCACGGCAACGCGCGTGCATCCGCGATTTTACGGATCGTTTCCGCGCGTGCTGGGCCGCTATGTGCGCGAGCAGAAGATCATGACGCTGGAAGAGGCGATCAGGAAGTCGTCGTGGCTGCCGGCGAGCACGATCGGCATGAGCGATCGTGGATTGATCGCCGCCGGCATGGCCGCTGACGTGATGGTGTTCGATCCGGACACGATCATCGATCACGCGACGTATGAGAATCCGGCGTTGCCTTCCGAAGGCGTGAAGTTCGTCCTCGTCAACGGCGTGATGGCGCTCAAGGACGGTGTGGCGAC